>CAYUYB010000431.1:0-2229 GCA_964449025.1 uncultured Desulfobacteraceae bacterium | reverse complement strand
CACCCGTATCGGGGCATCAGATGACCTCGCAAGGGGTAGGAGCACATTTATGGTGGAGATGGACGAGACGGCAAATATTCTGAGACACGCCACCATAAAAAGCCTGGTTATCCTGGACGAGATAGGACGGGGCACGAGCACTTATGACGGGTTGAGTATCGCCTGGGCAGTAGCGGAGGCCCTTCACGATAGGGATAACAAAGGTGTCAGAACACTTTTTGCCACCCATTACCATGAATTGACAGAGCTTCTATCCACAAAGTCTAGGGTAAAGAATTTCAACATTGCCGTAAAGGAGTGGAAAGACCAGATCATTTTTCTGAGGAAACTCGTCCCGGGCGGGACAAGCAGAAGTTACGGAATCCAGGTTGCTCGGATAGCTGGGATTCCCGAAGGGGTGATAGAGAGGGCAAAGAGGATATTGGATAACCTAGAGAAGGGGGAAATAGATGACCTGGGAAAACCAAGGCTTGGCCGTTCACGGATTCTTGAGCAGGTGGAAGAGCGTCCGCAGATGAATCTGTTCGGGTGGCATGATCAGGCCTTCATAAAAAGGATCGTGGAGCTTGACATCTCCTCCATGACACCTCTGCAGGCGTTGGTAGAACTAGACAGGATTAAAAAAGTGGTGAGTGAATTAAAATGAGATTAAGGATCATAGCGGGCATTTATATATTTTCGTTATTGATGATGATTATTTTGTTTGGTCCCGTATCCGTATCTGCAGCGGCTAAGACGGAGAAACTGTTAAGCGATGCGAATACATGCAGGAATTCACTTTACCGCTCTTCGAGCAAAATGAAGTATCGCCATAACTGGGTTAATTGTATTAAGCGATACAAATCCCTGTATGAAGATTACGCGGAAAGTGAACAGGCGCCCTGGGCAATGTATTATACCGCCAAAATGTACGCGAAACTTTACGGATATTCAGGGCTTGAGGAAGACCTGGATAAGGCACTGGAACTCTATGGAAGGCTGACGGAAGAATACAGCTCGCACCGTCTCGCTGATGACGGACAGTATAAGAGGGCGGAGATATATTACCAACACAAGAAAGACTTATCGCAGGCTTATGTCGAATTTTTAAAGGTGGAGATAAAATTTCCCGATGGAGATATGGTACCCAAGGCCAAAGAGATGATGGATAAGCTGGCGGCTGTCATCGTAAAAACTCGGGATTCTGAAAAGGAAGATACCGGGGATCGGTTCTCGTCCGATGATGGGAAATTGACGGCTGTTGACAATATACGTCACTGGTCAACACCGACCTATACAAGGGTGGTAATTGATCTGGGAGGTCCTGTTGAATACACGTCCCGTCTCCTTAAGGAGGATCCGGATCTTGATAAGCCCAGGCGGCTCTATCTGGATTTAGAAAAGACCTATGTGGGCGACCATATAGACGGAGAAATACCCATAAAAGACGGCTTGCTACAGATGGCTAGAGCGGGACAGCACACAAGTGACACGGTACGGGTTGTGCTGGATATAGATACCATTAAAGATTATAAGATTTTCCGTCTTCATGATCCCTTTAGGATCGTTGTTGATGTAAGCGGCATTGAAGAGAAACCCGAGGAAGAGCAAACGGCGGTAAACGCATCGCCCAGGGCAGTGGGAAAAGGGGTGAAGAAGCCGGAGAGCGCCGATTCGAGCGTATCTCTGGCTAGGCAGCTAGGGCTGAGGGTCAAAAGGATCGTGATTGATCCCGGACATGGAGGGAAGGACCCGGGGTGCTATTTCAGTGAGGCTGTGAAGGAAAAAGATATTGTCCTGGAAATTGCCAAGAGATTAAAGAAAAAGATAGAGGAGAGGGTGCCAGGGTGTGAAGTCCTGCTGACAAGAACGACCGATATATTTATTCCTTTGGATGAGCGGACAGCCTTTGCCAACGTGAAGAGGGCGGATCTTTTTATCTCTCTGCATGTCAATGCCCACAGGCAGGCCAGCATATTTGGGGTAGAAACTTATTTTTTGAACATGGCGACGGATGAGAGGGCGGTAATGGTTGCTGCAAGGGAAAACGCCACATCTGAAAAGAATATCAGCGATCTCCAAACCATATTAAATTCCCTTATGCTGAATACAAAGATAAGCGAATCCAGTAAGCTTGCTTATTATGTCCAAGATGGAATGATGGCGCAGGTAAAAAAGAAGTACAAGACCAACAGGAGTCTCGGAGTTAAACAGGCCCCTTTTTATGTGCTTATAGGAGCGGAAATGCCG
>CAYUYB010000430.1:0-2235 GCA_964449025.1 uncultured Desulfobacteraceae bacterium | reverse complement strand
CGATGCCCATGGTCCCCTGCGCACCCTGAATAAGCCTGTGCAGGGAGGCCGTACCGGGCCCGTAGGGTGCCTTTTGTACCCCCCCGACCTCCCACTGCTCTTTCACCGTGCCGGGTCCCGCCGCCTGCCCTGTCCTGAACTCTTTACCGTTTCCAAAATACAGGCCTGTGCAGGCCAGAGGATCTGATATATCCCATTGATACCCGGGCATCAGAACCGGCTCTCTTTCAAGCATGCTGCCGATGACAGACTTGGATTTTCGTGGGAGCAAAGGCATATTGAGCCTGAGACCCTCTTTTTCGGCCAGACGTGTCAGTTCTCCAAAGGTTACGCCCGGCTCGATCATGGCTACCCTTCGCGGGCGGTCGACAAATATCACCTTTTTCATATGGTTGAGGTCAACGACAACGCTCCCGCCGTTGCATGGTACGGTATCGCCGCGGAAATGAGGAGGCCCTGAGCTGACAGGCACCAGCGGCGTTTGGGTCTCATTGGCAATATTGATGATCTTCTGAATATCTTCCGGGTCCTTCGGCCTTACCACGCAGGCAGGCCTTACCCGGTTCACGAAACTCATGTCGCTCGAATACTGGTCCAACACCTCCTGCTCTATGCTCAGGTTGCCGGCGCCAACAATCTTTTCCAAAATCTCTCGTGCAATCATTGTTTATCCCCCTCACTCAATTTTGTTGCAACTGACGGTGTATTCTTTTCAATACATCAGATTGGTTTCTATTTCAAGCAGGACCATCATTCTCTTTTCCCCTCTGACCTCACCCTAAGACAGGGCGGCATTCCCTAAACTTTCCTCCCTCTTAGGGGAGGATCAAGAAGGGAAGAAAATAAAAGCCCTGCAACCTCTCCCTAAAAGGAAGAGGGAACTAGTTACAGGCCTGGCTTGTGAAGGTTGGGTGCCTTTCAACCCTAGTATCAATGGCCCCAGGCTGATACCTGACAGCAAAAAAATCCCTTTTAATTCGCCGTCCCCCATAAATCTAAGGACCGGTATCTGAAGTGAAGATCGACAGATCAACGGCCCCCGCCATTGCTTTATAGCCAGCGTCGTTGGGGTGAAGAAAATCATTGATGAAATATTGGGGGTCCATCTGTTTTGGATTCTCCGGATCCCGTAATATCGCATCGAAGTCAATAACCCCGTCATAGGCACCGCTAGTGCGAATCCATTGATTAACGGCTTGCCGCATGGATTCACCCTTTTCCCTGTAATAGACCGCGCCGGCAAACGGCGTCAAGGTAGCACCGATCACCTTGATACCGTGCACGTGGGCCCGTTCTATTATTTGCCGGTGGGCCGCCATAAGGTCCTCGGCGCTGACCGGGGCGCCTGTTTGCATACCCATTGAGCTCATCCCAATATCATTGATCCCTTCCAATACAATCAGCCATTTCACACCAGGCTGGCCTAGAACGTCCCGGTCGAAGCGTGCCAGGGCTGACACTCCTGCACCGTCTCCAAGAAGACGGTTCCCGGATATCCCTTGATTGACAATCGCCAGATGAGCTGTCTCCTCGTTCGCCAGCAGACGCTCCGCCAATCTGCTTGGCCAGCTCCTGTCCGTATCAGGCGTTGATGTCGCGCCATCCGTGATGGAATCGCCCAGCGTCACGATTAGTCCTGCATTATCGTCCGTCATCACATCCACGCCCGAGATCCAATACCACGATTGCACGGTCGCCGACTCCTCAATACCGACCGAACCCGTATAGTCTCCGGGCTTTGAGATATAGGTTGTGTGCAAGCCTGTCAGGTGCACGGTCGCTGGAGGCGGGGCGCCTGTAACATAGACGCTGATAGCCAGGTAGGAGAGATCCTGGATCTCAAGATCCACCGGGTCACTCACGATCAGGGCCCCGGGTGGAATTACGAAGGAGTCTTTCCGGCTGAATGTCAGGGCCCTGTCCGAAGCGGGAATAATCGCCGATCCTTTATCGCGCAACGCGATACGCGCGGAACCCACGGTAAGGGGGCTGGTTCCGTAAGCATTCGAAATGCGCACCCTCACGTTGCTTCCGCCGATACTGGCGCGCACGATCATGCGAACGGTTTGATTATCTATGTCCGGGGGCATGAAGAATGGTGGAGGTTGCGGGTCTTCAGACTGCTTTGGACCCGGAAAGTCAAAGGAAGCCGCCTGCGGAGACGCGGCCCAGGTGGATACCCAACGCGCTTCACCTGCGAGACCTTGAGCGTTTACGGCAAGAGCGAATCCCAGG
>CAYUYB010000429.1:0-2269 GCA_964449025.1 uncultured Desulfobacteraceae bacterium | reverse complement strand
TAACATAAGCGGTCAAGCATTTCAAGATTATTATTTTTCAAACTGACCCACTACCTCTTTTTTGCCTAGCTATTAAATAATCTTTTTCTATGATATATGGGGGATTATATCCCTTTGATCTTTTAGTATATAACGCACCTCAAAATATCAATTGAAGATACTAAAGCGGGACGATCTGTAAACATTCAATAAGTTCATTGGCTGGATAGATAAACCATCGGCATTCAGGATGATTTCTGGGGGCTCCGGTCGGGCCGAGCGAAGCAGGTGAAAGCAATAACGCATTTTTTAAGGCAAAAAGGGAGTGGGACATTAAGGTTTAATAATCAAGAACTTGTCTTGTCCATCCCAGCCACAATTATTCTCTTGAAAAATGAGTTATTAAATTATTAAAGACCACCCCCTTTACATTGATATCATCATTAAAGCGAATATTCTTTCTTAAGCAATTCTAATGCCTCAGTCTCATCTATCTTTTTCGGCAAGAAAGACCAGCAGATATCTCTTGTTGCTTCATGAATAATATTGGGCAGATCATCTTCACCAAAGCCAAGAGTATTAAGTCCGGGTAGGCCTATTTCTTTATTCATATTCCTTATTGCGTCGGCGACAGTCTTGCCGAGCTCTTTGTTCGTCAGATCATCCTTTAGCTTAAGCCCTATGGCATTACCAATATCGCGTAATTTTCCAGGAAAAGTATCTGAGAGGTATTCCAATGCCATGGGAACAGCAACTCCGCAACCTGTACCGTGAGGTATGTGATGGACAGCTCCCATACTATGTGCTATGGCGTGCCCCAGATGAACCATGGCTTCGTTGAAAGACATCCCGGCTATCATGGCTGCAAAGCTTAATCTTGAACGCGCCTCGATGTTTGATCCATCCTTTACGGCGACAGGAAGGTATTTTGCTATTAGCCTGACCGCTTCAAGGCCCAGAAGATCAGTCATGGGGGTGCTAATGGAACTGGTGTATGCCTCGGCAGCATGAGAAAAGGCGTCCATCCCGCCTGCCGCGGTAAGATCCGGCGGAAGACCCAAAGTTAATTCAGGATCAACAATCGCGAGTTTAGCTGTTGTATTCGGTCCTGAAAGCCCCTGCTTTAAACCCGCTTCCTCGTTGGAAATCACTGCTATATCTGTTACCTCACTTCCTGTTCCCGCTGTTGTGGGCATAGCGAACACCAGTTTCCCGGGTTTTTGAGGGACTGTCGGGTCCAGATACGCCTTTATCGAACCCGGATTACCAAGCAGGACATTTACGGCCTTTGCCGTATCCATACTGCTCCCGCCGCCGATACCGAGCACAGCGTCCACGTCTTCCTTTCTGGCCATTTCCCCTGCTTCATCTACTGTTTCAGCAGGAGGATCAGGCCTAACACCATCAAATTCTACCACTCCGATGTCTTTTTCTTTTATATTTTTAATGATTTTATCCGCGATCCCGGCAGATTTAAGGCCCTGGTCATAGACAAAGAAAACCTTGTTAACGCCATATTCCTTTAGGATTTCACCTGTCTTTCCGGAAACTCCCTCACCAAATAGTACACGGGTTGAATGCTTGATGGTAAAGGGCATAATTTAAGCCTCCTTTTTCGATGGATTCTTTAACAATCGGATTATCATAAAAAATCCATAAAAACACAAACCTAAAGTACAATAAAAACGTGAAAGAGGGGATGTTCGTGCGGGACGTGCATAATTCCTATGAATGGGGTCACCCGTTTTCCCTGTCACACCCTGCCGGATTTTGTCTGCCTTCTTTGATTTTCCAGTCAAAACCAGAATATCCTTGCTGCCCTGATTGAACGAATAAGAAACTTTATGCTTATAGAGTGCAGTACTAGAGAAAGTGTGATTTTTGAGAGGCCGATGGCCTGCACAGAATCTGGATTCCCCGCCTGCGCGGGGAATGACGGGCTGTGGATTCCCCGCCTGCGCGGGGAATGACTGATAGGCAGTCATGTTTTTCAAATTCATGGAGCGGCGGAGATATGGCCATCAAGAGAAAGCGAAAGACAAAACCTGCATCAAGAATCCCGGGGGTTCAGGTCGGTGATGAGGTGGAGACCACTGTCGGCAAGAAAAAGAAGGTCTGCTTCAATGTCGGCGGGAAATGGTTCTTCAGGACGGTGGACACGGACTGGAGGGCGCCGGGAAGGCCAATTAAAAGGCGCAGGGCTCATGGCACAGGGCTTAAGGAGGGAAAAAATGTAACCGGGACGCTCTGTAATAATTTAATTGAAAAAAGTTATTGAATTTTTAAAGAG
>CAYUYB010000428.1:0-2272 GCA_964449025.1 uncultured Desulfobacteraceae bacterium | reverse complement strand
AAAGGTTTCGAAAGATGAGAGGTAGAATTGTTAGTCTCATCGTCGTACCCATTCTCTTTGTCCCAGTTTCCGTTTTTTCCTGGTCCGGTAAACGCGTATTGACATTTGGGGGGGAATGAGGTTTAGTTGGGGTGTTTTTCGAGGGAATAGTCCCGCCCCGCTTTGTATAATGATGCTCCTTTAAATATTCTAAGGACATCATGCCGCAGGCGGCAAAATCTGAATGGTGGGATGTGTCGGACTGCGACATCCCATCATTAGAATACCTACTATAAGGTAGGGGATCGCAGTGCGACAGTGGGGGAGATGTAAGGACTCCAAGAGTCAGGGGGTGTGGGGTTCTAAAAATGATTAAATACTTTTCACTCGAATCCGGTGACCGGCGACGCCGCGCCTGCATCAAAATCAAAGACTTGATCCCTGATCTTTCCTGATAAAATAATTGTAAGAAGGATTAAAAGATGCAGCAGATAAAAGAATTATTGTTTGCCACAGTAATGATTTTTTTCTTACTATTGCTAACCTTTCAAAATTCATCACTCGCTTTTAATCCCCCCACTACCTATGAAGTTTCGGAAGACGGTAAAATTATTAGGATCTTAGGGGAACATGGTCAAACCATTAAGTGTGAATACGATTCATATGGCAATTTGAGCAAGATAACCTACTTTGAAGATATGCAAGACACATTTTTTTACGATGAGGCAAATAGACTGCAAAAAATCATGACTTTTGATTGCGGTACCATACAATATACATATGACGGGCAAGGAAGGCTCGCCAAGGTAACCTTCCCGAACAAACAATGGTTTTTATTTCGATATGACAAAAAAGGAAGCTTGACACAGATAGTGTATCCAGATGGTGAAGAAGTTTCTTTTGAGTATGATCCTCCCGGCAGAATATCAAGAATCAAGAATAATTATGGCATCACTACATATAAATACGATGGGAATGACAATGTGTTAAACGTGGCCACTACTGATGGGCATAAAGCTTCATTTGTTTACGATGTTCATGGTCATCTAAAAGGCATTAAACAAAAGGATGTATCTCTTAATGAGTTTAATACCCTTTATAAATGGAACGAAAACGGCCAGATTGAGAGCATTGTTGAACCTTTTGGATACACAAGATGCCAGTATGACAATTTCCATAACCTATCGAAAATCTATTCCTCTTCAGGAATAGGGGCGTTCATCGATTGGGACAACAAGAATAATCGCCCCAACTTCCTCGCAGCTCCTTATGGATTTGCCACATATAATAATAGGGGAAAACTATCAAGTTTTATCTCAATTTCTGGAATGAGAACTATTTTTTCTTGGAAGGGTGACCAACTACAAGAGACTATCAACCCTCTCTGGGGTTCAATAAACTATGAATACGATAAAGGGAGGATATCAAAGGTTATATATCCCGATGGTCTGGCAAAGACTTTCAGCTGGGATCAAAAAAGCAAACTGAAATCTATAAGCAGTAATCTCCGGACAATTTCTTTTAATAGAGATTCTGAAGGTATGCTGCAAGGACTGCAAGGCCCTATGGACATTGACAGAGCCTTTTCAGTACCTAAATATCATGTGAATATCGATAAAAAAATTATGCATATAAAAACTCCACTGTCTGATTTCCCTGGAAATATGCTTGTCTCACAATGCAACGACAGGTTTTTGGGCCGTGTATCTTCGCTCATCGAGATGGGCGGAAAGTTACCTTTACCTACACCGAGTGAAATAAAAACGTATGACCAGTATTGGGAAAAGGGGGAATATCTTAACGTTGATCCATATTATCAAGATTTGAAGGGACCTTTTCCAGATCTCACCCCTGAAAATGTCGTCAAGGTTCAAGTCTTGACTACAATGCTCGTTGGCTTAAAATTTGCCCAATTCTATGATGCAGTTGGTATCAGCCCACCTATCCCCTTTTATTCAAGAATACTGGGGATATTAGACAGAAATATTAGTGGCGAACTTAGAATATATGATGCTGGAACTATTGTTCCCCGAATGACTGAAGTAGATGACACTATAAAAACCGTAGGAACGATCAATAAAATTATTCGGACCATTATATCTCCTGAGAACCTTATCAGTGAGGCAAAGCAATTAGGAGGAGTATACATAGATCCAACACTAGTCAAAGAGGGATCAGAGATGGGTAACATAAAGATCATAATTCTGAAAGAGCAGGTCATAAAATCCAGACCATCCCAAGACAGCCTTAGCTGGCCGGTAGGAATCCCAAAGGAAAAGAGTGAAAATAGAGA
>CAYUYB010000427.1:0-2286 GCA_964449025.1 uncultured Desulfobacteraceae bacterium | reverse complement strand
AACTCGTTTTCAAATACCATCTTGGGCTCGAGGCTGAAGGTCATTCCTGCCTCCAAAACATATTCTTTACCCTTTGCGATGATGGGTCTTTCCACGAGTTCCAGTCCTATGCCATGTCCAACGAATGTTACTTTATACCCTCGAGGTCCAAGAAATTGTTCGGAATATCCCAAGGAATCAGCCTTTGAAACAGACGCCTGATAAAGTTCCGACAGCGTCACCCCCGGTTTTACGGTGTCAAGCACTTCATTGTGTATTTCTATGGATGCTTCACAGGCCCTGAATGCCTTATCCGGCATGGATCCGATAGCGAACATCCTAGTTTCATCCATATGATATCCATTCAGTACAGTCCCGAAATCCACCATAATGGGCTCGCCTGACAGAAGCCTTTTATCACCTCCTCCACAAGGAAATGCCGCTGAGGTCCCTGTACCGGTAGCGGGAGAATCCAAAAGGCCCACAATACCTCCGCTCTTTCCGCTTAATATGTGCCACGGATAGGCCTCTGCGTTGTAATTCCTTGACCTAAGAAAACCGCTATGCCCTAATCTTCTGGAGAATGTCTCTACAATACCGGCAAATTCCATCTCTGTGTAACCGGGACGGATCGCAGATCTCATGTATTCAAAGGTCTTTTGGGAAACTTCTGCCGTTTTTTCCATCTGTAGAATTTCCCATTCGGATTTTATCATCCTGGTCTGGGAAATGAGATCTGAACAATCAACATATTTAAGGGCTGGGAAGAGTTGTTTGTAGAAATTAAAATCTTTCACCGGCATAACATCAAATTCAAAACCTAGAATTCCGGGAAGGCCTCCATAAAAATCCTTGATCACTCCCGGGATATCTTTAAGAGATTTTATTTCTACAATATTCTTTATACATGATTCCTCTAATGCTCTTGGAAGGTATTTTTTTATCATCAGCAGGGGTTCTCCCTCCGCCGGGACGTAAAGGACTCCATTCTGAGCGGTTCCTGAAAAATAAAACATATCTACCCGCTGCACCACAAAGAGACCATCAATATGGTTTACCTGTAATAATTTCTGTATCTTCTTTCCCCGATTATCAATTTCACCGGGGGGAACCTTGAAGCTCTCACTCATTTTTTCTATTCCCGTTCCTTTCACGCTGATAAAAGGTGTCCCATCCGGTTAATGGTAATGCAGGAATTAAAGGTCAAGCCTAATTATAGCTGCATTAATGGCCTACATAGCTAAAAATGACTTGATATCATTGACTAGTGTGGTCATCAACCGGATGATTCAAAAGGCATTATCCTTGAGATCATGGCTGTTCTTTTCGAGATGGCATCTCAAAAAGGATTCCACCCAAGGCGTGCGCTGATTCTATTTCCAAGGGTTCGCTCCACCGGAAGCCCTATTAGCTTTTAGCCTTCGGCTATTCTCTCTTGCGTCCAGTCATTATATTTTTTGGTTCATCAGCCCGGCTCGTCTTGTTTTGTGCAAGGTCATTCCACATAAACGGCCGCTTAAAAAAGAACCTTACGGACCATATAGTTCTGGATATTTGAAATCATCAATTAGAGTATCTCGATTAAACCCCATTGCCGATCAGGAGTCAGCACTGACTTTTACAGCTAACCAGATATCATCAGGCAGGAAAGTAACGCAAGAAAAAACACAATGAACAGAGGTTGATTGATATAATGACAGAATAAAAAAGTGAAGTACCTATTCGCTGAGTTTTTTCAGGAGCGTGTTACGGTGTATCCCTAGCATCTTTGCCGCCTCAAGCTTGTTACCACCGGAACGTGCCAATGCTTCTTCGATAAACTGCTTTTCAAAAAGATCCACAGCCTCTTTAAGGCCCATATTCTTTATTTCTTTCTTAGTTATACTGAAGACGGAGAGGCTCTTTGGGTAAATCGTATGTCCTTTAGCCGTGGTAGAGAGACGTTCCACAAGGTTCTGGAGTTCTCTGACATTTCCGGGCCAGTCATAATGATCGGTAAGGAACTTAAGGGCGCTTTTAGAAAACCTTTTTGGGGGGTTGCCTGATTGTCTGGCATATTTTTCCATAAAATGATCGAGAAGCAACGGGATATCACCACGTCTTTCCCTCAAAGGAGGAATATATATGGGGAAGACATTAAGACGGTAATAAAGGTCCTCGCGAAATACCTCATTTTTAACCAGTTCTTCGAGATTTCTGTTGGATGCGGCAATGAATCTAACATCAATCTTGATTATCTTGGTGCTGCCGAGTCTTTCGAATTCTTTTTCCTGTATCACCCGGAGAAGCTTGGCCTGCATACCGATA
>CAYUYB010000426.1:0-2293 GCA_964449025.1 uncultured Desulfobacteraceae bacterium | reverse complement strand
TTGCGAAGATCGCTGCAAAACTTGCAGTGGGATATAGCCTCCATGAAATACGAAACGATATTACAAGGGAAACCCCTGCTTCGTTTGAACCCACAATTGACTATTGTGTCGTTAAAATACCAAGGTTCGCTTTCGAGAAGTTTCCCGAAGCTGATTCATCACTTGGCATTCAGATGAAATCCGTGGGCGAAACTATGGCTATAGGCCGTACTTTCAAGGAAGCCCTGCAAAAGGGGCTGCGCGGCCTTGAGATAGGTCGATCCGGATTTGACACATCCAAATTCAAAGAGATGTCGGTCGATGAAACCGTAAACCAGCTTAAATCCCTCAGGTGCGATCGTATTTTTCTTATAGGACATGCTCTTGAACTGGGAATATCAACAAGTATAATTTCTGAAGCAACCGGAATAGACCCCTGGTTTATCAACAATATGAAGGAAATTATTGAGTTTAACTCTTCTTTCAACCCAGATATCCTGGATACGGACACGACTTTACAGAAAATGTTTTTTAAGAGAGCAAAGGCAATGGGCTTCTCCGATGCTCAGATTGCAGAAAGTCTTAAATCCTCCGAGCTTGAAATTCGTGATATAAGAAAACGACTTGGAATATGCGCAACTTACAAGTTAGTTGACACATGCGCTGCAGAATTCGAAGCTTATACACCATATTACTATTCAACTTATGAAGAAGAGGATGAAAGCACTCCGACTGATAAGAAAAAGATCATTATTCTTGGCGGTAGCCCTAATCGCATCGGGCAGGGAATCGAGTTTGATTACTGCTGCTGCCAGGCCTCATTTGCATACAAAGATATGGGTTTTGAATCGATTATGGTCAACTCAAATCCGGAAACAGTAAGCACGGATTACGACACCTCGGATAAACTCTACTTTGAGCCTCTTACCTTTGAGGATGTGATGAACATAATCGACAGGGAAAAACCTTTCGGTGTTATTGTTCAACTTGGAGGTCAAACGCCTCTTAATCTTGCACGAAAACTTCATGAAGCAGGCGCGCCCATTATCGGCACAAGTGTAAGTTCGATTGAGCGGGCTGAGGATAGAGACGAATTTGCGGAAATGCTAAAGAAACTCGAGCTCAGCCAGCCTCCTAACGGCATGGCAAAAAACGTAAAAGAGGCGGTGAAAATAGCAGATAAAATAGGGTATCCTATCCTGTTAAGACCATCATTTGTTCTTGGCGGACGCGCAATGCGTATCGTGTACGATGAGAGCGAACTCCACTTATTTATCGCCGAAGCGCAGGAAGCCGGCGAGAACCGTGCCGTACTGATCGACAAATTCATCAGCGATGCAATAGAAGTTGATGTAGACGCAGTCTCCGACGGCAGTGATACTATGATCTGCGGAATAATGGAGCATATTGAGGAAGCTGGAATTCATTCAGGCGACAGCGCATGCGTACTTCCCCCCTACTCACTCTCAAAAGATACAATATCGGAGATCAGGGATGTAACCGTTAAAATCGCTAAAGAGCTTGGAGTTGTGGGCTTGCTGAATATTCAATACGCCGCCAAAGAAGAAATACTGTATGTTCTTGAGGTCAATCCCCGCGCTTCGCGAACAATCCCTTTTGTAAGCAAGTCAACCGGAATTGCATGGGCAAGAATCGCCGCAAAAGTCATGGCTGGCGTAAAATTGAATGAAATAGAGGAAGCTGTTGAGCATAAGATTGATTATTTTGCCGTAAAAGAGTCGGTTCTTCCTTTCAATAAATTCCCGGGTGCGGACACTGTTCTTGGACCTGAAATGAAATCCACCGGCGAGGTTATGGGCATTGACAAAGACTTCGGACTTGCCTTCGCCAAATCACAGGAAGCTGCAGGAAACAATCTCCCCAGGTCCGGCGCTGTGTTTATAAGCGTTCGCAACAGTATGAAACGCGGTATTGTTTTTATGGTCAAGATGATGAAGGACATGGGCTTTCGAATATATGCGACTGAAGGTACATGGAAGGTTTTAAGCAGCAATAATATCAACACAAAAATGGTTCATAAAATAGGTGAAGGCAAACCTGATATAATTGATACCATCAAAGCTAAAGAGATTGATTTTATTATTAATATCCCCGCTGGAAGGAAATCATTGATTGATTCCAAACCAATTAGAAGTGCTGCCATCAATCATGGAATTCCGTACATTACAACTCTTGAAGGCGCGCAGGCGGCAATAAGCGGTATGAATTCATTAGGAAATAAGGGATTCTCAGTTAAGAGTATACAGGAATATATTAATGCAGATATGAAATAGCAAAAGCTTTAATCAGATAT
>CAYUYB010000425.1:0-2310 GCA_964449025.1 uncultured Desulfobacteraceae bacterium | reverse complement strand
TGCGGAGGCTCATGCACTGGCTGGTGGCATCCGTTGCCGAGTAAGGATATTCGATCTCCGCAACCACATCAATGCCCAGCTTCTTGGCATAGGCTTTTCCTTCTGGAGGGCCGTCCCTTCCCCAGGCAGTAGGGCTGTAAACAAAGCCGATCCTCGGCCTTCCCTCGGCCTTATGATTCTCGTGTATCCACTTTATGAGGCTCATTATCTGATAGCCGTACGTTGCCCCGAGGGAATAGTAGTAGGGGTATTTTGAGGGGCCTCCCTCTGGACCGAAGATCTCCGTGGAATAAGATCCATCCAGCCACGGGATCTTCTCCTCCACATTCACCTTTTCGATCAAAGGCTTTAAACCCCCGGTAATGTACCCTGAGGCCATGAGAAACTCATCTCTGCTATGTTCAGCACAGTATTTGTTGAAAGTTGCCACTTCTACCGTGGGGCTATACCGCATGTCTTCTAAGTACCAGGTAATCTTCTTGCCATTCACCCCGCCTCCCTCGCTATTGACCCAGTTCATGCCGTCGATGTATCCCCATCCAAATTCAGGAAGGGCTCCTACCGGTCCACTCATGGGAAATTGGGAAAGGACCTTGATCTCTTTGGCCATCACAGGGCTATTGCCGAGCAAGGCCAGAGTCAGGATAAATGATAGCACCAAGAATACTTTCTGTTTCATGGCTCCTCCTCCTTTAGGGGTATCAAAGGTTTATCGCCTTGTGCGGGGGTTTGGATCCGCTCCGCCCGCCTGTTTCCCTTTGCAAAAGATGTTGACCACCGTGGCCCTTCTTTTGTCAACTCCTTTAAGGGCATTCAAAAACCCGAAGGAGACCTGTCAGAAGGCTCCTCCACCGGGTCTGAGTCAATGGTTAAGGATCTTGAAACATGGGATTCCGCCTCTGGGGCGTACCCAAAAGTAATCTTTTTGAAACCTAAAAAGAAGTATCGTGGTGCTGCGCGTGTCTAAGAGTATATAGAAGATGAATTTCTGATGAACGTGCCAGGGATACCCCCGATCCCTAGGTTCGTTTTCCCTCCTATAATAAAACAAATTTCCTTTGTCAAGGGATTATTTTGATTATGTCATGTACGAAGGTTTGGCGTCTATGTGGGCCAGAAGATATCCACGTAAGATTTAGGACGCCCTCGCTTCTTCGCCTTCGTTCTTCTCCACATGCTGCATCCGCCATTTGGCCAGCCGCCACAGGGCGGCAAGGGCCTTGACCGGCATCTCCGGACTGGTAAAAACGGGAATGTCAGGTTCCGCATCTTTTTTCACCACCGCTACCAGATCATCATGGCTAAAGACGCAGATCAGGCAAGGTTTTTGCCCTGCCGCCGCTCGAAAGCTTTGAGTATTCCCGACATACCGTTTGACCACATTTTCATCGTTTCCCATGTAGCGAAATACCGCATAGGGTACCCCGATAATGGCAAGAACCATATCGATATCCGGATCTGACAGGAAGGCCTGAAAGGCACGGGGATATTGACGGGATGGGCCTACATCCAGGGGATTTTTGACATTCATCCAGTTCGGGGCACCTTCGAGGGCCTGCTCTTCGATCCGTTTCGGAAGCGGTGGGACGACAAGCCCGTGGGTGAGGGCCGTGTCTGCGGCCAGGGCACCCAGGGACCCGCTGCCGGTGACAATCCCAAGACGGTTCCCCTTTGGCAAAGGCTGCGTTGAAAACACCCGGGCAAAGGCCATAAATTCATCCAGACTTTCGGCCCTGATGGCGCCGCTCTGGAGGAACATACTCTCATAAAGGATGTCTTCCCCGGACAGGCTGCCGGTGTGCGAGGCAGTTGCAGACCGGCCAGCTGCGGTCCGGCCGCTCTTGAGGACCAGCACCGGCTTGTCCCTCGTGACTCTCGCCAGGGTTTGCTTGAGCAGGCGGCCGTCTGCCGTGCCTTCAAGGTACATGATGATCATCTTGGTGGCCGGATCCTGGTGCAGATAGTCCAGGATTTCACTTTCATGAACATCCATGCGGTTTCCCAGGGTAACCGCCTTGGAGAAGAAGAGGTTCTCTTTGTAGAGACGGTCCATAAGGCTCTGGCCGAAAACGCCGCTCTGGGCTATGACGGCTAGGCTTCCCGGGGTAAAGGTCTCGGGCATGACATCGGTGGTGGAAAACCCGTTGTCGGTGTTGAGCACCCCTACACAGTTGGGTCCGATAATCCGTATCCCTTTGCTCCGGGCCAAGTCCAGGATCTTATTCTGAGCGGCCCTGCCTTCGGGACCTGTCTCTGCGAATCCAGCACTTTCTATGATAACATGTTTGATGCCCCTGGAGGCAATATCCT
>CAYUYB010000424.1:601-2312 GCA_964449025.1 uncultured Desulfobacteraceae bacterium | reverse complement strand
GGGATCTCGGCTTTTCAGCAGCCAAGACCTATGATCTGGAGGTCTGGCTACCCGGTCAGAAGGTGTACCGCGAAATATCTTCCTGCAGCAATTTCCAGGATTTCCAGGCCAGGCGAGCCGGCATAAGATTCAAGAGGGAGGGTTCCAGCGGGACGGAACTCGTTCATACCCTTAACGGTTCAGGTCTGGCAGTGGGGAGGACGCTTGTTGCTATCTTGGAGAATTACCAGCGGAAAGACGGCAGTGTGATTATACCGGAAGCACTGCGGCCATACATGGAAGGGATCAGCGAGATCAAGGCTGGGAAGTAGTCGAAAAATCGGCTCAGGGATTCGTAACAGCTAATAGCTAATTCTCGGTCACGGCCATTCTTTTCAACACGACAAGTGCATAGGGTGGCGCCTAAGGCGGGAAGTGGAGAGAGGATATTGAATAAAGAATCTAGAGCGGATTCGACCTTCATCGTAGCTTAGTCAATGGGCAAGGGTACCGGTTATAAAGACACAGGGATAACAATATGTGCGGAATAGTCTGCTATATAGGGAAAGAAAAAGCGATACCCATTCTAATTGATGGGCTTAAGAGACTGGAGTATCGAGGCTATGATTCGGCCGGTCTTGCCGTGCAGGATGGCGAGCATATGGATTATTACAGGAGCGTGGGTAAGATCACGGAACTGGAGAAAAAGATCCAAGACCTGGAGATTAAAGGCACTTCTGGAATTGCCCATACAAGATGGGCGACCCATGGAGAGCCAAGCGAAAGGAACGCCCATCCCCAAACTGATCTTAGGGAGGATGTCTTTGTTGTCCATAACGGGATTATAGAGAATTATATATCAATAAAAAGAAGGATGGAAAAACAGGGTATCAGCTTCCGGTCTGATACCGATACCGAGGTGCTGGCCCATCTGATAGCCCTGAATTTTGACGGGGATCTTAACGAGGCTGTCCGTAAGACAATTTGCGCGGTAGAAGGGACTTTTGGGATGGCTGTGGTCCACAAGAAGGTGCCGGGAGAGATAGTCGTGGCGAGGAGAGGAAGCCCATTAATCATAGGAGTGGGGGAAGAGGGGAATTTCGCGGCATCAGATGTCGCGGCGATGGCAAGATACACAAATAAGGTTGTTCATCTTAATGATAACGAATTGGCGATCATTACAAAGGACGCTTTTCGTATCTCCACCGCCCAGGCTAAGACCGTTACCAGGCATACCGAGACCGTGGACTGGGTGGTGGAGGATGCAGAGCTGAACGGATTTCCTCATTTCATGCTGAAGGAGATATTCGAACAGCCTGAGACTATCAGAAACGCCATGAGAGGCAGACTTGAAAAGGGCGAAGGGGTGCCTAAATTGGGCGGAATAATGCCGGTGTGGGACAGATTAAAGGAATGCCGGCATATGGTTATAGTCGCTTGCGGTACTTCCTATTACGCCGGATGCGTGGGAAGATATATCTTTGAAAGATTGACGGAGATTGACGTGGAGGTGGAACTGGCCTCGGAGTTCCGGTACAGGAAACTGAATTTCCCGCCAAATACCTTTATTGTTTCCCTGAGTCAGTCGGGAGAGACGGCTGACACACTGGCAGCCATAAGAGAGGCAAGGAGAAAGGGAGCGCATGTCATAGGTATAGTCAATGTAGTAGGGAGTTCAATAGCCAGGGAAACGGAGGCTGGCATTTACAACCACGCGGGACCGGAAATAGGT
>CAYUYB010000424.1:0-591 GCA_964449025.1 uncultured Desulfobacteraceae bacterium | reverse complement strand
TGCTTCAACCAAGATATTCGTATCTCAGCTTACCATCTTGACCTTGCTGGCCTTACTGCTGGGACGCCATCATAATCTTTCCCTCACAGAGGGAATGGAGGCAATAAGGGAGCTGGAGGAGCTTCCTGATAAGGTGCGCAAAATCCTTTCCGAGGCTAACCATATCCAGGCCATAGCCGAGAAATATTACAGACACGGCAACTGGTTGTTTCTGGGCAGGCAATACGGGTATCCTATAGCTATGGAAGGGGCTTTAAAGCTGAAAGAGGTAGCCTACATCCACGCCGAGGGTTACCCTGCCGGAGAGATGAAGCATGGCCCAATCGCATTGATAAATCCCGATATGCCCACCGTGGCGATTGCTCCGAGAGATTCGATGCGTGATAAGATGATCAACAATATTCAGGAAATTAAGAGCCGCAAAGGCCGGGTCATAGCGATAGTAACAGAAGGGGACGGGAATCTGAAAGAGATAGTGGATGATGTTATTGAGATACCGGTCACCCTGGATTTTCTTTACCCTATTCTGGCGGTTGTCCCCTGTCAGTTGCTGGCCTATTACTCTGCCCGATTTCTCAAAAGGGATATTGA
>CAYUYB010000423.1:0-2327 GCA_964449025.1 uncultured Desulfobacteraceae bacterium | reverse complement strand
TGGCTCAACTAAGCAAACCAGCCACGGTGGATGAAGTAAATAGCGCCATGAAAGACGCCGCCGAAGGATACCTCAAGGGTATCCTGGATTATTGTGACCAGCCTCTGGTCTCAATTGATTTTAACGGCTCAAGCGTGTCTTCAACCCTGGATGCCCTCTCCACCATGGTAGTAGGCGATATGGTCAAAGTTCTTTCATGGTATGATAATGAATTTGGTTATGCTAACAGGATGGTAGACCTGGCAGTTCACATGGCCGGAAGTTAAATACTGGATGGGGTGCTAGTACTCCAGGGGTCAAGGGGGAGCTTATCAAATGATCGGAAGAACACCAATTATTGCTGGAAACTGGAAGATGAACCTCGGCCTGGAAGAGGCATCTAAACTCATAAAAGGCATAGCGGAAGGAATCAGGGATATAGACGGAATTGACGTCCTTGTTGCCCCCCCATTCACCAGCCTGGCCGCCGTGAAGGAGGCCATAGGCGAATCCCCTATCCTTTTGGCCGCACAGAATATGCACTGGGAAAAAAACGGGGCCTTTACAGGCGAGATATCCGCTCAAATGCTTGTTGAAGCCGGTTGCAGCCATGTGATCCTGGGGCATTCGGAACGAAGAAGCCTCTTCAAAGAGACAAACAAGATGATAGATCTCAAGGTCAAGGCTGCGATTACAGCCGGGCTTACGCCCATTATATGTGTGGGCGAAACACTGGAACAAAGAGATAGCGGCAACACCTTTGAGGTGGTTAAAGAACAGCTTTCAGGATCATTAAATACCCTTATAGAGGCCGGCAAAATGCCCAAAACCACCATACTCGCCTACGAACCTGTCTGGGCTATAGGTACCGGCAGGACAGCCACCCCGGAACAGGCGCAGGAGGTCCATCACTTTATCAGGAAATGGATCAATGAGGCCTTTGACAGAGATACTGCGGATAGCGCAAGGATCCTGTATGGCGGAAGCGTTAAACCTGATAATGCAAGGGATCTCATCTCAAGACCTGATATCGACGGGGCCCTGGTGGGTGGAGCAAGCCTGAAGGTGGACTCATTTATGGGGATCATCAGGTTTTAGCTGCTGATACTTTACCATTGCATTTAGGAACTTTTGAGCCTATATTATCGGCCTAATATAGCGCAGAGCTTGATATATTATTCAATTTCGTAATTAGGGAGTAAAAACAGACTAATGCAGATCCTAATAATCATGTTGCATGTTCTGGTATGTATTGCCCTCATCCTTATAGTGCTGCTTCAAAAGGGTAAAGGCGCAGACATGGGGGCGACCTTCGGGGGCTCCAGCCAGACGGTCTTTGGAAGTGCCGGGGCAACACCATTCTTGTCTAAGGTAACCGCTGCCGCGGCCATTATATTCATGATCACTTCTCTTGTCCTTGCCTTTATGTTCGGAAAAGGGAAAACATCGTCCATCATGGAAGGTGTCCAGACCCAGGCCCCGATCACCCAGCAACAATCCGCTCCTTCAGAAGGACAGGAAAATCCACATGGAGATTAACACGTGCCGAAGTGGTGGAATCTGGTAGACACGCTATCTTGAGGGGGTAGTGGGCAAAACCCGTGCGGGTTCAAGTCCCGCCTTCGGCACCATTCAATCTAACAGCCGACACTCCAAACACCTTGGCGAGCCTTAATGCTATACTGGGCTTCATTTCTCTGTGGTTAATAATCTCGTTTACACCGCGCTAAGCAACATTACTGGCATCAGATTCTAAAATGCTTCTGAATTTGGCCAATTACGGAATCATCCCCTAATTAATTAGACTATTTTGGATTACATCCCGATGTAGTAAAACCTCAACAAAAAAATAGAAACATTTCTTGACAGAATATCCTAGCTATGATAATTTGAATTGAAAGTGTTGCAATTTATAAGATATACTATCTCTAGCCTCATATTCACACTAAAAATCTGGCGAGCATAACAGTTATCGCACGCTGACGCCAGCTATTTAGGAGGGCGAATACACTCTGGGTCATCTTCGGGGATATGCCTGGAGATTTGGCAAATATTCCGGACCGTGTTCTCCCGGTTGGAAACTTCCGCCTAGTAGCTAGAAGCGGGAGAATAATCAAGCGATCTTGAATGGTCACAGATTCAGATCAAGAGTCACGCATAAGAAAAAAGGAGAAGAAATGGCGAGCTTGGCAGGTATAATATCACAGCACGGAAAGATTGATTTTAACGCCGCCAAACAGATGGCAAGGATGTTGAATGACATGAGACATCGAGGACCTGATAATACCATCATAAGGACCCTCTCCGATGATAGAGGCGCCCTGGGAGCCAACGAGATCAACCTTTCA
>CAYUYB010000422.1:0-2327 GCA_964449025.1 uncultured Desulfobacteraceae bacterium | reverse complement strand
AACCCTTGAAAATCAGCCCACTCCAGACTTTGGGTGGGATTCTTTTTGAGATGTCATCCTGAAAAGAACACCCGTGACCTCGGAAACGCCTAAAGATATGTCACCGGAGCGAAGGCATGTCCCTTTTATGAGTGACTATCGGGAGGGCGCTGTTATTTTATATTCCTAGAAATGACCAGCCCGGGAGGTCCGGAACGAAGAAAAGGGACAGCCCTACGGTCAGACCTGTTCGTTTCAACACGACAAGCTCATAGCGTAAAGATGGAACAGGATAAAAATGTAAGAAGATCAGAACGAAAAACAGTATCCTGACTTATTAAGCCTAATTGGTAACGGCTAACAACTGATAGCTAAAAGCTAACCCTGATGTGAGGAAGCGCGTTTATTTTCCTTTGCAACAATTGTCTAATGTGATATCAAATTATCACAAGCAAATCAGGATGGGGTTGATGGCAGTGGAAGGCCGGGAAAGGCTGATTTGACCTGAAGTGCGCGCATCATTGGGTGTCGGGAGACCATATTAAAGACATGGGGTGTATAATCTCTGTTTCAAACCAGAAGGGCGGGGTAGGAAAGACAACAACAGCGGTAAATCTTTCGGCATCTATTGCTGTTTCCGGGAAGAAGGCGTTGCTTGTTGACTGTGACCCGCAGGGGAATGCCACCACCGGCCTGGGGATAGACAAATCTGAATTGCAGTCCGGCCTTTATGACCTGATGCTGGGGACCGAGACTGAAGAGAACGTCGTAATTGAGACACCCATCTCAACCTTGTCCCTGATTGGAGCAACCAGGGCCTTGATCGGTGCTGAAGTTGAGATGTATGCGGAAGAGGAGAGGGAATATCTCTTAAAGAAAGGCCTTGCGATCCTGAGCGACAGGTATGATTACATATTTTTAGATTGTCCTCCGTCTTTGGGGTTTATGACTTTGAACGCTATTACCGCGGCCGATTTTGTGCTGGTTCCTCTACAATGTGAATATTATGCCCTGGAGGGGTTGAGCCAATTGTTGAATACCCTCAAGGCTGTCAAGAGGGGCCTCAATCCTTCCTTGAAGATAATCGGGATAGTATTGACGATGTATGATACACGCAACAACCTGTCATCCCAGGTGGAGGAAGAGGTTCGAAGCCATTTTAAGGGGACGGTATTTAAAACCATGATCCCGCGAAATGTGCGGTTAAGTGAGGCGCCCAGCCATGGGAAACCCATAGTCCTCTATGACGTTAATTCAAAAGGCGCTCAAAGTTATATTCAACTAGCAGAGGAAGTCATGAATAGGAGAGGTCGACAATGGTGAAGAGAAAGGCATTGGGCAAGGGACTGGGGGCCCTTATCCCGGAAGCGGATGGGCTGGAGACAGAAGGGGTAAGGTTTTTTCAGTGCCCCATCGAGTCAATTGAACCTAACCCCTTGCAGCCACGCCAGGGATTTGACGATCCTGAGCTTGCAGAGCTTGCGCAATCCGTGAAGGAAAAGGGCATAGTAACACCGGTGCTCGTGACCAGGGCAGGCAAAGGCTACCGCCTGATAGCGGGGGAGCGCCGCTGGAGGGCGGCTCAAAAGGCGGGTCTAAAAAGGATCCCTGTTGTTGTGAGGGAATCAACGCCGATTGAATCCCTTGAGCTGGCCCTGGTCGAGAATATCCACAGAAAGGATCTGAACCCTGTGGAGGAGGCCCTTGCGTATAAGCGGTGGTTGGAAGATACAGATAGAACCCAGGAGGCCCTTGCCAGGATCGTGGGTAAGGAACGGTCTTCTATTACTAATATGCTAAGATTACTGACTCTTCCCAAAGAGATCCAGCAGGATATCATTGATCTCAGGCTGTCCATGGGACACGCGCGAGTTCTTGCGGGTATTAAGAATGAGGGCGCTCAGATCAGGATACGGGATCTGATTATAAAAAAGGGACTGTCTGTAAGGCAAACCGAAGACCTTATTAAGAAAGACCGTCCGGCAAAAAGGGCAAAGGCCAGGAAATCCGAACAGGAATATTATTTTCAATCGCTTGCCGACAGTCTAAAAAGGGCCTTGGGAACGAAGGTCGTGATCAAGAGGAGCGGTAAAAAGGGTCTCATCAGTATCTATTTCTATTCTGACGAGGAATTGGATCGCCTCATTGAGATTCTAACCTGAATGCCCTTGCCTCCATCTTCTCTCTTTTCCCTTTAGAAGCCTGTGTATATTATCTTTGTGTTTTATGCATATAAGGGCGAACACTATGATAGAGAAAAGGATAATGTGTTTTGATCCGCCGAACAATAACAATATCAATGGCATGGAACAGGCCGCTATAATGGAACCCAGGGATACAAAATCGGT
>CAYUYB010000421.1:0-2340 GCA_964449025.1 uncultured Desulfobacteraceae bacterium | reverse complement strand
ACATCGGCTTTGGTTTTATAAAAAAAGCGGTAGGGTGATACGATTACCTCCCGGTAGGGAAGCTCCGGAAACTCTGGTATGATTCTTCCGGACTCAGGAAACTCCTCTAATCTTCGTAAAACTCTTTCGGCTCGATCTCGAAAACCGGCAGCCGCTGATGGCTTGTCCCGTCGAATATATGCGAGAGCAGACAGAAATTGAACTCGGGCAGTAGGAGTAAAGCGGACCTTCACGAGGGTTCCTTGGCTAACAGTGAATCAGCATCAGCAAGAACCGTATCCAGATCATATCCCTCGCCTATTTCTATTTCCCTATCCCCCTTGGCTAAAAGGTGCAGGAGCTCCTTATCATGTTCAGATTTTTCATACGCCTCAACGCCGATTATGACGGCTGCTGCCCGGCCCCTTTGCGTAATGACAATCGGTTCCTTGTTTTCTCGTAATTGCTTCAAAACCTTAGCAGCATCCTGCCGCAAATCGCTTACCGGAAGGATATTCATAAGCTTTCCCATTGTGTACCTCCTATTGTACTTTTATATGTACCATCAAATGAAATATTAAGCAAGCAGTTGCTTGAATGCTGGCGCAATACTATGGGTGCGCCAACGTAAAAGGCTTAAGTCTGCTATTGGCTCATGCCTATCTCTTCCTTCAATTCTTCCACCCGGTGTCTATTGTTGACGATGTTGACTTACTCTTTCACCAGAGTATTATAGGGGACGTCCTTTTGTAATTAAGTAACTATTCTAGTATATGAAGACCCTTTTCTCTGACAACTTTCTCTCCCCTTTTTACCGCATAGGCAATCCCTGGAGGACTAATCTTTAAGCGTTTCGCCATCCGGGCGCCTTCCACACCCAGCTCTCGAACCGCCCAATAACAAAAAACGCTCCTGGCTTCAGATCCCGGATTTTGACGGCTCTTTGCATACAGATCCGTTTTCTCTAGCCCGTATAGCTCGTCTATCCTTTCCTCCAGCTTCTCAAGATCAAACCCCAGCCTTTTCAGTTCATACCCATGATCCAGTCGTTCATCGGCTTCGGAGAGCACCCTCATGACAAAATCCCCGTCCCCCAATATCCGCTCATCCCCCTTCACCCGATCCTGGCCCTTTACTCTCAGGTTCTTCGCTTCCGCCCATCCGCCAAGACTCCGTATCAGGCCCCCTCCTACCAACTCAGGGCGCCTGCCTTGATCCATTGCCTCCTTCACATAGGCATAATAGTCCTCTCTGCCGTCCAGTTCATTCCTCCCAAAGAAGGAAAGCACGTAGGCGTCATCTTGCCAGGGGCATATCCGTGTTCCCATTAAGGTACTGTGTCCGCAATATGTATTGGTTGAGATCGGACATTGTTGAAACCAGCTTCGCACGGAGAGGATTCAAATGAATGTAGCGTACCAATTCCTTAAGGTAGAGGTCTTCCTGACAGATAATGGATTTGTAACGGTTCTGAAAAAGCTGACCATGCCGGCGGTGTCTGCGATTAAATGTCACGGCATACCCGGTCAGCAGTCTTCTCATGAGGGTTGGAAGACCGGCATTGCCTGATCTGAAGAGAAAATGCGCATGGTTGGATAGAAAGGCCCAGGCGTAGCAGGCCGTGGACGTGGCAGGTACCAGCTCACTGAGACGATCGATCATGTTATCGCGGTCTTTATTGTCGCGGAATATCTTCCTGCGTTCAATACCGCGTATGATCACGTGGTGAAGAACACCAGGGGCATCCAATCTGGCACGTCTCGGCATGATGGCATTGGTATTAAAAATAGCAAGACTTGTCAAGCTATTTAATTACTAAAGGACGTCCCCTAATTCATTGAAGTAGTCCCACAAGTAGGAACAACGCAAGAACCGATATGTTCGCCAAGATGAGGTATTGCCGCCGTATTTTCATTTTTATTTGCGTAAATTCAACGTTTAACGTTCCGGATCACGCACGGCTGTAAGCCGTCGCGTGCATCCGGCTTGTTGGATGTTTATCCTCATCCCACGATCAACAGAGCAACATAGGGAACGACATTGAAAACAAGAAAGACGATTTTGAACAACCCGAGGAACGAATAGAAAACCACGATGAACGTTTCTCGAGAGATGGGGAACCATCTGCTTTGGGTGCGGTAGACCAAGTCTTGGGCTAGTATGCTTATGGATGTCCAAAAAAGCAACAGGGCGCCATTGATGATCGTGCACCACATAAAGAACCTTGTCAGCGTGTGTATGTCCATGATGAGTTTCCTTTCCTTTCTTGAATCCAACGGGCTCTTCAGCCGCAGGCATTAGACTGTCGGCTGGAAGAGCAAGGTTAGACATTTTAGGATAGCCTTTTGATTATTCTCTTAG
>CAYUYB010000420.1:0-2341 GCA_964449025.1 uncultured Desulfobacteraceae bacterium | reverse complement strand
ACTTAACTTGTCATACCTGCGAAAGCAGGTATCCAGTTTAGCCCCGCATTTTTCGTGCGTGGTCATTCTGAGCCCTTCGCTGCGCTCGAGGATAAACTCCGCGAAGAATCTCATTGGTTAATTGGTAACAAATTCCCCAATTCGCTAATTCACTCACATTTTTATCTTTCCTTCTTGCCTGAAAAGGTAACAGCATCTATAATTGAACATAGCGGATATGACAGCTCTGAAACGGCAACTTCGTAGTTTGTGCTTTCTTTGTTTATGACGAGAGGATGGGATATTATAAGGACACTATATACATAATTTGGCGGCTATCACGGGAAAATATAACTAATGCGAACCGTCACTGATAATCTAAGAGAAACGGCAAGTGAGATTCAGAATCTATTGCAAAACCTCTTACTGAGTCATTCGTCAATATATCGGTGGAATGAACCGGGTAGCAGGATCGTTTCTACCGGCAGGGACTATGAATATAAAGAACTCAAAGAAGATGGAAGGCAAATTCAGGCACAGTTGCTTGAAAAATACCGTCACTTTTTCTCTTTACTCTCTGTTTTGCTGAAAAGCCAACCCAAGGATACTCTAGAAAATCTATCACAAGAAGATTCAGAAATTATAAGTACTATCGAGCAGAATATGACTTGGTGTAAGAATACACAAGAAGCGCTAGATGAAGCTGTTAAAGCTCTACAAGCAGAACTGGAACTTCTAAATCGACTTTATGATTCTTCAGACGGCGAAGCAACCATTGTACCTGATACTAATGCACTCCTTTATAATCCCGATTTAGAATCTTGGACATTTCCTGAAGCAGCGAAATTTACGATAGTCCTTCTACCAACTGTTCTTTCTGAATTAGATTCATTGAAGGTGAATCATCGAAATGAGGAAGTGCGTGAGAAAGCCGAAAAATTAATTCGAAAAATAAAAGATTACAGACGCCGTGGAAGTCTTGCTTCTGGCGTCACACTTGTAAGAGATAAAACTAAGATTCAAGCCATAGCTCTTGAACCCGATATGGATTCCTCATTGCCATGGCTAAATCCAGATAATAATGATGACCGCCTATTAGCTAGCGTTATTGAGGTGATGCGTGCTCGACCACGCTCTCCAGTATTGGCTGTTAGTCGTGATATTAATTTTCAAAATAAGGCAGAATTTTCAAATATCCCCTTCGTAGAACCGCCTGAACCTGTAAATAAACAGAAGCATGTAGAATTGTAGGGTGGGGCTCTGCCCCACCAAAATCGAACGGTGAGCTAAAGCCCACCCTACCATAAAAAAACAGCACCGAATCCCGGCTGCGGCCGGGATTTTTTTCTTGCCTTATTTTCTACGAAAATTCGTGACAAGAAGGTTTATATTTGGTATTATAAATAAGTGGACGACGTTATAGCTTCTTTTAGATCATTTGTTAGGGGAACTTTATGCGAGATACAAAAAAAAGTGTCAGAAAAATTAAAAATCATGAAATCCTCAGATTTCCACGATCGATTTTATGTGAATTGACAGTATAGAGCAAAATGAATAACATACCCTTGGAAGAAAGATGCCAAAAGTAAATCCAGAAATAATCCGTTGGGCGAGAGAAACGGCTGGTCTAACTCTAGAGGAAGCCGCAAAGAAGATTGATCTTCATGAAGCACGAGGCGTATCTGCTGTTGATAGACTTGCTGCTTTGGAGTCTGGTAAAAGTGAACCGACTCGACCGCTTCTTACAAGAATGGCAAAACAATATCGACGGCCATTGTTGACGTTTTACATGACAGCTCAGCCCCGAAAAGGTGACCGTGGCCAAGATTTTCGAACACTTCCAGAAGATTATCCAGATACTGATGAGGCATTGTTGGATGCACTGATTCGAGATGTGAAGGCTCGACAGAGTATGGTCCGAGCAATGCTTGAAGATGAAGAGGATACTGAACCTCTTCCATTCGTCGGGTCTATGCGAATGTCTCAAGGAAAAACTGCAGTTTTATCATCTATTCAGAAAACGCTTCAATTCGAAATAACTGAATTCTATACTCAATCTTCTCCTTTAGATGCATTCGGATTATTACGTAATCGAGTTGAATCAGCAGGAATATTTATCCTGCTTATTGGTAATCTTGGAAGTTATCACACTGCGATTGATTTAGAAACATTTCGCGGATTTGCTCTAGCGGATAATATAGCACCATTTGTTATAATCAATGACCAAGATGCTAATCAAGCATGGTCTTTCACGTTACTTCATGAACTAGTTCATATTTGGCTTGGACAGACTGGCGTTAGTGGTTTGGGAGCAGAAAGATCAATTGAGAAGTTCTGTAATGATATAGCAAGTGAGTTCTTA
>CAYUYB010000419.1:0-2347 GCA_964449025.1 uncultured Desulfobacteraceae bacterium | reverse complement strand
AGCGCAGGCCGTTCAGGTGAGGAACAATCCAGTCGCCACTTGCGATCATCTCTCTGGGAATTTCCCCGTAGCGCGTTTCGTCCGGAACAACAAGCCCACGGACCCCAAGAGACAGGATGTAGGCGAGCAAAAAGAAAGACAGCGGCAGGAGAGCAAAAAGTGCGTTTCGGTTCATCGCTTTATGGGCATCAAAAGCATTCATGGAAAAACATTCTCTCGATTTTAATGATGATGGTAGCCGACAGGTTCCGCTTGACAGCCAAGCCAACCGTCTCTTCCAGGAACGGCCCCTTGGTAAATGCCGGATTCCGTAATTTCCGGCTTCCGGCCCAGAACGTCGCCGAGAGGTTCAAAGACTATAACCCGTTGCCCTGCCATATCCAGAAAATCCTGAAACAGGGCAAGGCAACCGATCCCTTCCACTTCTGCGTGGATGGTCAAGACGTTAAGGCGGTCAGGGCGGATCAAATCGAGCAAATGTTCGTTGTAGGTTTGCGGTGTACATGTCCGGCCAATGAGCTCATCATAGGTCGGCAGGGTGGTAGGCACCTGGATATGACGAAACCGCCGGCCTTCAATCACCGGCCGGAAGAGGGAGTGACCACGGCAGTCGGAGTGGAACCGAAAGGGAAATAGCTCCAGCACCTCAAGGGCTGCGGGGGTAACCCGCCAGGCGGGCGCGGCAAAACCATTGGGCGACCTCCCCAGAATCTCTGTCAGCTTCTCATAACCTTTTTTGATTTCATCGGTTATGGCCCATTGATCCATGCATGCAACTCGGGTCTGCCAACGGTGATGATCCCAGGCATGAAGTCCGACCTCATGACCTGCTTCAGCCGTCTCGATAATCGTTTTCCGGCAACACTTTCCAATCTCCGGACCAGGCCACAGCGTCCCGCGCATAAGGATATCCCATCCATAAAGACTGGCAGCCCGTGTCCTGAGCATCTTGACCAGAAACCGGGGGCGAATCAGCCGCCATACATGACGGCCCATGTTATCAGGTCCTACCGAAAAGAAGAAAGTCGCTCGTATCCGGTGGCGGCCCAGAAGCGCAATCAAGTTCGGAACCCCTATGCGGGTGCCGCGCAGCGTATCTGCATCTACTCGCAGGCCAAGTGTGGTTATATTTTTATCTTTCTGTTTTTTTTGTTCCACAACCGTCAATCTCTTCATTCTGATATTCGCTTTTCACTACTTTGACCTTCAATCAAGAAAAAACCACGTTCTCTATTCACCGCTCCGACATATTGCATATTTTTGATACGGTAGGGAATGCCATTGAACAGGTCGTCAAAAAAATCAATTGCACTATAGAGAGGCAATCCTGAACATATGAGAACGCGTTTAAATTTCTGATCTTTACCACTGACAATCATTTTTATTCGGTTGACATTACTAGTTTGGGTCAGAGTCCAGTCCGAATAATAATAGAAACAAGCCCTCGTCGTTTCACTAAATCCATAGGCAATAATATTTTGACGTTGATTTTCCGGTATCCGTTGAACAAATGCCGTAATGCCCGGCTGAAAATTTTTTTCCAGATCAATGGCTTTCACAGGAGTAATCAATAAACAGGTGTAGAAGATGCCAGTCAATATGATAATTCGAGCTGGTTCCATACGGCCTTTGGTCCAGCCGATAAATATCCATAAACAACCTGCAAACCCAACCACCGCCAGAAAATTTCCCCACCCAAAAGTTGTCATGTACTGGACGGTTGTACCGGCAAGTTTATCCTTAAAAAAGGGGGATAAAAGTGGTAATCTAGAAATAGCTGCAAGAAGAATCAGACTCAACGAGCCCCAAAAAAAATAAAATCCTTTCAGAAACTTATTATCAAGCCCCTGAATTAATATTTGGCTGGCGGTGATTGCAAATGCAGGATAAATCGGGGCCAAATATACGCCTCGCTTCGTTATAGAAATTGTCAGCAGTAAAATAGAGCCAGCTCCCCATATAAATAATAGGATGTCACTATTTGAGGGCCGAATTTTTTTGCATATCTGCTTGGAGAAATTCCATACCCACATCAGAATTAAAGGAAACCACGGCAATGAATCAACTGCAAGCTGTCTGAGATAATACAAAGGATCGCCGGGCCGGAGATGCCCAAGTGAAACAGCTTCACCTGCAAACCTTCCCATGTGGTTTACCCAGAACCATTCGTGCCATAATTTTGCCCCTCCTTTTTCTCTAAACAGAATTATCCAACTACCGGAGAGAAATATGAACGCAGCCAATCCCAACAGGTGCTGATTGATATAGAATGTTTTATATGAATGGCCCGTTCTTCTTGAGCCCACTATCCACAGGAGAAACATGCAGAACCATGGGATGCTGATCA
>CAYUYB010000418.1:0-2362 GCA_964449025.1 uncultured Desulfobacteraceae bacterium | reverse complement strand
TTCAAGGTCTTCACCCAGAAACGCGGCACCTATCCCTCATAAAACACGCTTTACCCAAAACTGCTCCGGGCTATTTTGGGTAATTCACCGCCAATTACTCCTCTTTTTTTTACCCATTTGTGCCCGGAGCTGATTTAGGTAATATTGCTTATTCAGATATCGGTTTATAGTTTCATTCTTAATTCAAGCGATGGATCCAGTTGACCTCATAAGACAGGGCAAGGTAAAGAGATTCTTTCGTGCTACCAGAAAGTTGAACGCGCCCAATCTGGTATCACACATTACTCAAAGGGCCGCTGGCAAGGAGCCCCTATTCCTGGAGAAGGATGACTACCTTGCCATGCTGGGACTTCTCAAGGGGGTAACTAACCAGTTCCACCTTGAGATGTATGCTTTTTGCCTTATGCCGAACCATGTACACCTCCTATTCAGTACCACAAAAAACAATCTCTACGATGCTATGAGAGACTTGTTCTCAAGATATGCAATGAGATTTAATCGAAAATATGAAAGAAAGGGGCATCTTTTCGCGGGGCGCTATAGACAAGCAGTTTGCTTAGATGACGCTTATCTCCTTGCCGCGTCTCTCTATATTCACCTTAACCCTGTAAAAGCCGGTCTGGAAAAAGGTCCTCAAAGTTATCGGTGGTCTTCATGCAGGTTATATGTCAGGGATGACGCTCCTAAATCCTTTTTAAGCCCGGATTTCGTACTGCGCTTGCTTTCCGGCTCAAACAATGAGAGCAAAAAGACATACAGGAAGCTTCTTGCAAAGGGCAGAGAAATAGAGATGGGCCGAGTTTTTGAACAGAAAGATGCCATAGGAAGTTTCCAAGCCAGGGTAACAGCAATATTTCCTTCTATTTTCAGACAAATTGGGCAGAAGAAACATATTGCGAAAACTACAGGCATCGATTTGCTTTCAATGGATGAACTTGATCTCAAAATAAAGTCGATAATAAATAACAAGGACCATACTGCCCCTGAAAGCAGAAAAGCAAAAAGATATTTGATAGAACAGCTCATAGCCCGTGGGTATGGACGCGGTGAGATATCAGAACGATTAGGAGTTTCCAGAAAGACCATATACAATATCTTGAAATCTCAAACATAAAATAATATTTTACCCAAAAGTGCTCAGGGCTGTTTTGGGTAATAATTTACTTGGAGGATTATGAAACTTTTACTCGCAGCGGGCGCAAGGCCCAACTTTATGAAGATCGCCCCTATTCTTCGTGCCGTGAACCAGAGAAACCAGAAAGACCAGATGAACCAGATAGACTGCAAAGTGGTTCACACCGGGCAGCACTATGATTACGACATGTCCAGGGTGTTTTTTGAAGAACTTGAGATCCGTGAACCTCATTATTACCTGGACGCGGGATCTGGAACCCATGCCGAGCAGACCGCCAAGATAATGCTGGAATTCGAAAAGGTATGTTTTAAAGAGAAGCCGGATGTTGTTATTGTTGTAGGTGACGTTAATTCGACCCTTGCCTGTTCGGTTACCGCAAAGAAGCTGAACATAGATGTCGCCCACGTGGAGGCGGGTCTTAGAAGTCGTGACATGACCATGCCGGAGGAGATAAACTGCGTTGTCACTGACTCAATAGCCGATTATCTGTTTGTCACTGAAAAGAGCGGAGAGGATAATCTCCTCGAGGAAGGCAAACCAAAGGGGAAGATCCATTTTGTGGGCCATGTGATGATCGATAATCTCGTTTACCAGCTTCAAAAGCTTAAGGAGGAAGGTGCTTCACGTTTTGAGAACAATTCGCTGAAAGAGAAACTTGGAAGATATGCCTTTCTGACGCTTCACAGGCCTTCCAATGTGGATGATAAGGAGGTCCTTTCAGGCATTGCCGGTGCGTTGAATAAGATCTCCCAGGAGACCGCCATCATATTTCCTATCCACCCCAGGACAAGGAAGATGATTGATGAGTTTGACATTAAGCTGAGTAAAGAGGTGCATATCCTGCAACCCCTGGGTTTTAGGGAATCGCTTTTCCTTTGGAAGGACGCGGTGATGGTGATGACCGACAGCGGCGGCCTTCAGGAAGAGACAACCGCGCTGGGCGTACCGTGTATCACCATCAGGGAAAATACCGAACGCCCCATCACCATTGAGATGGGCACCAATATCCTGGCAGGGAATAAAGAGGCGGATATTCTCAAATTCTATAGACAGATAATACGTAGTCCCAAAAAAGGAGAAATCCCTCCTTTGTGGGACGGCAAGGCGGCAGGGCGAATCGTGGATATTTTGGTAAAAAATTCAGAAGATAAGAAGATCAGAAGCGGAGAAGCGGGACGCCCTTAAGTTTTTAAGTTTCTCACCTTTTCAACCCCCAAATATATCCCA
>CAYUYB010000417.1:0-2386 GCA_964449025.1 uncultured Desulfobacteraceae bacterium | reverse complement strand
TTATAGACGAGCTGGCCGACCTTATGATGATATCTTCCAGGGAAGTTGAGGAATCCATCACCCGACTCGCACAGATGGCCAGGGCCGCGGGCATACATCTGATAATAGCCACGCAGCGTCCTTCCGTGGACGTCCTAACCGGGATAATAAAGGCCAACTTCCCCACGCGTATCTCCTTCCAGGTCTCTTCAAAAGTGGACTCCAGGACAATACTGGATATGATTGGCGCCGAACACCTCCTAGGCGAGGGAGACATGCTGTTCATGCCTCCGGGTGTGGGCAGACTGACCAGGATTCATGGCGCGTACATCTCAGAGGAGGAAGTCAAAAGGGTCACTGATTTCCTGCGGGAGCAAATGAAACCGGACTATGATCCCACAATATTGACGCAAGTTGCCACGGATGAAGAATCAGCAGAGGATGAGATGGAGAAAGATGAGAAATACGACACAGCAGTGCAGCTGGTAATTCAAACCGGCCATGCCTCCATATCCATGATACAGAGGAAATTAAGGGTTGGGTATAACAGGGCCGCCAGGATGATAGAAATCATGGAAAAAGAAGGAATAGTGGGGCCCTCCGACGGTATCAGGCCGAGGGATGTCTACGGAAGAAAGGAATAAGAGAGGGCCTTGGCAAAAATGCGTTTATTCGCGACTATATTATCGAAAAGATATCTCCTGATCCTTTCTTTGCTCCCGTGTGTTCTTCTGCCATGCTTTAATGCGGGCACGGCCTGCGGAAATGAACTATTAACAGAGGCCCTTAACGGCATTCTAAAAAGATACGGGGACCTGCCGGGGCTCAGCGTTCCTTACCATAGGGAAATTGTTACCAGATCCATGGCATTACTCGATGATGAGATGAAGGCCGATATAGCCAGCGGCACTTTTATCTTTAAGGCCCCCTGTTATCTGAAGGTCGTGCAAGATCTGCCCGAGAAGGAAATCGTGACTACCGACGGTAAGACCATCTGGTGGTACATACCTGAAAAGAAAGTCGTTTATCGTTATCCCGCGGGGGAATTAGGGAAAGACTTTTTGCTCTTTAGCGATATATTTAATGGGCTGAGCCAGGTAACCGACGGCTTTGACGTCACCGTGGAAAGCCCATCGGATAAACGTGAATACAATCTCAAGCTGACCCCTAAAGACAAACAGGAAGAGATAAACCACATATCACTGACCGTTAACAGTGATGATTTTGATATACTTGTTGTGGAAGTGTATAACCTTCTCGGGACCATTACTAGGTTCGAGCTGGGCGACTTTTCGGCGGAAGAGGATATCGGAAAGGGTTTTTTCGAATTGCAGATCCCTGACGGCGTGGAGTTGATCGAAGAACATTATTGAAACATAGAAACTGGAGTATAATCAGGGAGCGGAAGAATCATGTTGAGAAAAATGGGAAGCATCCTCTGCCGCTGGTCGGAAAGGTACATGCCGGATTCCTTTATCTTCGCCCTGATCCTGACATTTGTTACCTATCTTATGGGCATCCTGATCGCGCGTGCAGGCCCTTTCCAGATGATCCTGCACTGGTACAACGGATTTTGGGAACTCCTGACATTCGGCATGCAGATGGTACTCATACTCGTAACCGGCCATGCCCTTGCCAGCACGCCCTTCATGAAAAGGGTCCTGAATCACCTCGCCACCGTTCCCAGAACCCCTGCCCAGTCGGTATACCTGACCGGACTGGTGGCCTGTATACTGGGTCTCATTCACTGGGGTTTCGGGTTGATAGGAGGTGGAGTCTTAGCCCTGTATATGGCCCGTTCCGCCAGGGACAAGGGTATAAGGCTTCACTACCCACTAGTTGTGGCCACGGCCTATCTGCCCCTCCTCATCTGGCATAACGGTTTCTCCGGTTCCGCTCCCCTTCTCTGCGCCACCCCTGGCCATTTCCTTGAGTCTGAAATCGGATTAATACCTATTTCAGCTACCCTGTTCAGCCACGCAAATATCTTGATTGCGCTAGGGATACTGGCTGTCTGTCCCCTTATAATGACCTTGATGATCCCCAATGAGCATGAGATTATCACCGCCGATCCCAGGCTTCTTGACGAGGCCCTGCCCGCAACAGTGGAAGAACAAATAAAAGACATAAGCCTTTCACGCCGTCTCGAAAACAGCGCAACAATAACATTCCTCATCTGCGTTTCAGGTCTCGTTTATCTTGCTTATTTTTTTGTGACAAGAGGTATCGATCTTAACCTAGACATAGTAAACTTCCTTTTTCTGATACTCGGCATGGCGCTATGGAAGAGCCCCATACGTTATGTCAGGGCTGCGGCTGAGGCTACAAAAGGGGTAAGTGGCGTTATACTGCAATTCCCTTTCTATGCCGGGATTATGGGCATGATGAAATTCTCAGGCCTGGTAGA
>CAYUYB010000416.1:0-2389 GCA_964449025.1 uncultured Desulfobacteraceae bacterium | reverse complement strand
GAGTGCGGGAACATTTTGGTTGATGAGCAAGACATTTTTTCGATGTCCCGGAACGAAGTTGCGAAAAGACTGGCCTATGTCCCGCAGAGGCAGGCTGACATCAAACTTCGAGTGATTGACACCGTTCTCCTGGGGCGAAGGCCGTATATCAAATGGAATGCTACCCGTGAGGACTTCAAGCATGCCGTGGAAATTCTGTGCCAGCTTGGCCTGGGACAATTGGCTCTTCGTACGCTAAGCGAATTGAGCGGAGGTGAGGTTCAAAAGGTGGCTATTGCCCGTGCACTTGTCCAGTCTGCGAAAATATTACTTTTGGACGAACCTACGAACAATCTGGACCTAAAAAATCAAATTGAAGTGATGGATCTGATTCGCAGGATTGTCAGGACACAGGAATTGTCTGCAGTCATTGCCATCCATGATTTGGATATCGCCTTTCGATTCGGAGATGCGTTTCTTTTCCTCAAGGACCATAGGATATACTCTCTTTGCAAAAAAGAGGATCTTATGGAAGAAACGATTCAACAGGTCTATGGTGTAAACGTTTCGCTGGTGAAGGCTGAGGGGCACATTGTGGTTGTACCTGCGAAGTGAAAGGAAGTAAGTGAGGTTGAAGACAGCTTTTCGTGCGGCTTCTTTCTTCTTTTTGGTAATGGTGAGTTCTGCTGGATTCGCGGACATAAGAACCGTTAGAGATATGGCCGGACGCGATGTTCGTGTCCCTTTTGATCCGGACAGGATCGTCTGTATTGGGCCCGGGGCTTTGAGGCTTATCGTGTATCTGCAAGCGGAAGATAAGGTATGCGGAGTTGAAGATATGGAAAAGCTCAATCCCAGGGGGCGACCGTATTGGATTGCCCATCCTAATTTGTACGATCTGCCACGCTGCGGGCCGGGAGGCCCCGCCGGAATAAACAAAAAACCCGATTTGGAAGCTGTGTTGAGCACAGCTCCTCAGGTTATTTTCATAACGTATATGGACGGTCCCCTGGCCGACGAGGTGCAGAGAATCCTGGAAATCCCCGTGGTCGTACTAACTTACGGACCCTTTTCCACCTTTGATGAAACGGTCTACAAATCCCTTGAGACCGCCGGGAAGGTTTTAAACCGAGAAAAACGAGCCTCCGACATAATGGAGTACATCCAGTCGTTAAGGAAGGACTTGAAAAGGCGATCGGTCGTCTTTAGTCAGGATGAGAGGCCTAAGGTTTATATTGGCGGAATCGGATACAGAGGTTCTTTCGGCATTGAAAGTACAGAGAAAGAATATGTCCCTTTCGACTGGTTCGGGGCAGCAAACGTGGCGAAAGGGCTTAAATCGCGTATTGGAAGCCATGTTTTTATAGACAAGGAAATTCTGCTTCACATTGATCCTGACATCATTTTTATCGATGGCGGTGGCCTGGAACTGGTCAAGGAAAGCTATCGCAGGAATCCGGAGTTCTACCATGCGCTGAAAGCCTTTACGATGGGCCGGGTCTACACTTTGCTGCCGTTCAATTATTACACCACAAATATCGGCACGGCCTTAGCCGATGCCTATGCCGTTGGAAAGATCCTGTATAAAGAGGGTTTCAAAGACGTCGATCCGGGAAAAAAGGCCGATGAAATTTACACTTTTCTGGTAGGGAAGCAAGTATATCCTGCCATGAAAAAGGACTACGGCACAATCGGCCAGTTGGCTCCGTTTCTGCAATGGCACAAAATTCAATTCTAAATGAGGAGACGCGTTGACAAGCAGTCTCTTTCGGAAGTGTTTCATGATCATTCGATTGTTTGAAATTCATGGAAAGATCGGCTGGGTCACTGGAATAATTCTGGTTATCATATGCTGCTCGGCCTGCATCAATCAAGAAAGCAACGGGCCTGACGAGAGCCTGTCCGAAATCCAGAAATGGGAGATGTTGGGAAAAAGGGCGGCAATCGAGTCGCTGAATCTCATCCAAGCCTCCGGCGCAGTACCGGAGACAGGAAACATAGCAGTTTTAACAAACGCGGGCTATGCCGAAGTCGGAGGATCTTCCACTGAGAGAGCTCTTGACGGTGTGGCCACTGTTACCGGGGCAAGCGGGGGACGTAAGTTACTGATTGATGTCCATACCGCATTATGGAATCCTCTATGGTTTGCGGTCTACGACCCAAAGTCAGGCTTACGCGCTTACTTTCAGGTAGATGCAATCAGGGATCTAAACAGCAGCGATCCCTTGACCGTGAAGCAATCTGAATTGTTCAGTCGCCAAGCGGTGGAAAAAATTAATTCCAGTCATCCCTATGCTCATGCAGCGGATTTCAAAAGCACATTCGAAAGAAATCCATCTTTCTTTTTTGGTTACCAAATAGTAGCCTTTAACTCCAAGGTTTTTAAAATGGCTGATATGGAAAAAGCTGT
>CAYUYB010000415.1:0-2396 GCA_964449025.1 uncultured Desulfobacteraceae bacterium | reverse complement strand
AGAGCATCGTCGAAGCCCACCTCGGTTCTATTGCAGTAGAGAGCACGGAGGGGAAAGGGACCGCATTTACCTTACTGTTGCCCCGGGAGACGGGATAAGGAAAAGCTCTAGGGGTGAGCGATCTTCCGAGACCTGCTCAAGAAAGCAGACGAGTTGTAAATGAAAGACCAGGTGTGTTATACAGAAATCACAATTTTGCGGGCCAAGGGTGTTATAGAGAAACCATATATTCATTGTTAGGAGTACGGTAAATCAGATGTTTGAGTATCTGAAATTTCTTATTTCACAAACTCCAAAAGTATTATTGGGCATTTCAATATTTTGCGCAGTAGCCATTCTGATGCCAGATCAACTATTACACCGTATTGGTTTCCTGCCATATACTGGATCTATAAGGCAATACCTTTTAATTGCCCTCCTGCTATCAAGTTCGCTATTATTATCGCACTTCATTTTCAGCCTATTCCCGGTTTTAAAAGGTAGATTTAACGGAAAGGTCATAATCCATAGAGGCAAAAAAAGACTGAAGCAACTCACCCAAGCTGAAAAAGAAATTTTAAGGGGGTATATTCAAAACGATACCATGACTCAAACATTTGACTGTACTAACGGCGCTGTGCTGGCATTGGAATACGAACACATTATTTATAGGGCTTCAGCATTAAGCCAAGAATTTACGGATTTTCCATATAATATTCAGCCGTGGGCCCGAAAATATTTAAGGAGAAATCAGAATTTAATTTCCTAACATTTTGCTGTTGGGGACGGCGAGGACCATGCCGCCCCAAAGCTTTTCGTTAGCCATTGATAAGAAAACACCTTGACGATGACTGACAAGTTACTTCCCTATAATCCAGGTGAATTGCCAACTGCACCTCCACCGAATAAAGGAGACTTTATTAAATTTCAGGTGGCTGGGCTACCCCCTATAAAGCAAAAAAGAATATCATTAAGAAATCCGAAAAACCCTCGATATCAAAGGTTTGTTGATCTTCGTGAAAAGGCGACCCAGGCCATGAATGGAAAAGCATGGTACTTTGGACTTGTCGAGCTAGATGTTAAAATATTTTACAAATCAAAAGATGAACTTGAAGCTCCTCTTGTTGATTACGTTGGTGGAATAATGGACACGTTAGATGGGAGTAGTGGTGGTCACTTTACTTACTTGCCGATAGTATATGAGGATGATTGCCAAGTATTTTCAGGTAGATCAACTTTTATAAAGTCAGACGATACCTTTTATCAAATAAATATCAAATTTAAATAAATAGGCTAACCAGCCATGCCACCGGACGCGCTGAAGCTCGCCGGTGAATTCAACGTTCGGCTATTTGATCGCAATTGTAATCGTATTATAAAAGCTCTGCCTTAGGGACGCATGAAATTACCAGTAGATGTGGATAATAGGATAACTTGGCCTCCTAAAGTAGACGATATCGTCGACAAATGGGCTAAGCAATATAATGGTACGGCCAAATACACTAACGATCTTGCTTTACCAATCGAGGACGAGGAAGCGTTTCGTGAGCTTTTGTCTGGGCACCTCCTTCGAGCCTACCACTGCACACGACTTCTCCCACACGAGATTCCTATGGTGGTGGAGGCTGGGCTGCGTCCACTTTCCGCTGATTTATTAAATGATCGCATTAATTCCGCACAGGAGGCAGGAGCAATTGGTCTAGAAGATGCAGAAGATTTACGCGCGGGCCATGTGTTTGCCACTGGTGAGGAAGAGTACCGCGAAAATCAAGTTAGTCTCATTCTGTCAAAGAGCATGTTCCTACACAACCTTCCCGGATGTAAACCGCTTTTGGAAGCTTGGGGTGGTGAAGGGATCTATATGTCTTCCAAAAAACCACATATTCTGGATCGATTAAAGAGCCTGAGCAAGCCAACCATTGTTGTTGCTCTTCTTGATCTCAGTGGAAGAAACTCACCGCATAATGTTTATCCTGCATTGCATAAAGTTTTTGTCGGGGCAGCTCTTCAACTTTCAGATGTAGGTGCAGACGTTTTTTACAAGGCAGCTGTCCCACCTGAAAATGTTGAGCGTCTAATCCAACCTGGCGACTCTGAATATGAATCGCTTGGTGATTTGCCCAGTTGACGCTGCCGTTTTTAGGTCAAGTGTAGGAATGTAGGAAATTATGGGGGTGGCCGAACACGCGGGTGAACTTGAGCGGGTATAATAGTGGTTAGTGATTTTGGCGCAGTGAACAAAATTTTTCGGTACTTTGGATCTTTTTCTTTCTAAACCCGCCAAGTTACCCGTAACCGTTAATCTGCATAATTCAGATAGATCTCCCCAAATCCAGGCGTAGATGAAGTGCAATCAAGGCCCCTCAGGGGTCTCGTTGGTGAGATACTTTGCGACAACTACCTGGAGCGTGGAGGGG
>CAYUYB010000414.1:0-2397 GCA_964449025.1 uncultured Desulfobacteraceae bacterium | reverse complement strand
AGGCTTCCGGGCGATATTATAGGTGACACTGACAATGCCGGGCACTTTCTGGATTATCTCATCCGCGACCTTTTCTAGGATTTCAAAGGAGAGAGGAGTGGGCGTGGCGGTCCGAGCATCGATGCTATCCCAGCAACGCACCTCAATCTGCTGACCGAAATCGCGCCTGCCATCGCGCATCCCGGTCACGCGGTCTTCATGCAGGATCGCCATGTACTGGAATGCGCTTGTATCCTTCAGGTAATTTTCCACCACAGCGGTTGCCTTGCGAATTATTTTGATGCGTTCCGGAGTTATTTCGCCTATCACGCGTGCGGCAAGCGCAGGTCCTGGAAATGGTATGCGTTCAAAAAGCTCTTGCGGGAGACCAAGACCCTTGCCTATCTTCCTGACGCCGTCCTTGCGGAGCTGAATAAGTGGCTCCATAATGTGATACCCGAAGGTCTCCTCGGGGTCTATCCCTAGTTGCTCGAAGACATTGTGTTGTCGCTTGATCCCGGCGACTGTCTCGTCTATATCCGTCAAGATAGTACCCTGGAAAAGGTATTTGGCCCCTCTTTCCTTGACGATCCGTCCGAACACATCCCTGTAGAAGGTCTGGGTGATGGTCTCCCGTTTTTCTTCGGGGTCTGTGATGCCCCTGAGCGCCGAGAAAAACTCTTCACGAGCGTCGATTACTTCCACCTCAACCCCGAGATCCCTGAAAAAGCCGGAAACCTGCTCTGCCTCGCCCTCACGCATGAGTCCATTATCGATGAATAGGTTCTCGAGACGCGTGCCCAAGGCCCTGTGTCCGAGCATTGCGACGGTAGATGAATCCACGCCTCCTGAGAGTGCGTTAATAGCCATGCCTTCCCCAACAGCGGACTTGATCTCTTTGATTTTCCCGTTGATGAAATCGTCTACGTTAAGCTCTTGGGCGGTGATTTCTTTAATCATTTGTATACCTCCTTAATAAATATGTGATGATAGGATCATATCTTCAATTTCTAGAAGCAGCGGATGAAGTGTGCTTTGGTCGATAGCAGACACAGGGATCCCGTGCCAAGTTCTAGATAAGCCGGCCACAGCTTCCTTTTTTAGAAGATCTGCCTTGTTAAGAACGAGAAGAGAAGGAACTCTATTTAGATCCAGATCTGTCAGTAGGTTTTGAACGGCGCTTATATGCTTTTCCATGTATGGACTTGCCGCGTCAACTACATGAAGCAGCAGGTCTGCGTCATGCAGTTCCTCTAATGTTGAGGTAAATGCCTCCATGAGGCTGTCAGGGATATTTCTGATAAACCCAACCGTATCCGTTATGATGGCATCCCTCTCTCTGGGGAATCTGAGTCGCCTGCTGCTTGGGTCAAGCGTCTCAAAAAGGCGGCTGCCCGCGCTGATGTGGCTGTTGGTCAGATTATTTAGAAGCGTTGATTTACCCGCGTTTGTGTATCCGACAATGGATATCACAGGTAACATCCTGTTATTCCTAAGCCTTCTTCTTTCTTTTCTCTGCTTGCTTATCTTGAAAAGTTCCTTGTTGAGTCTCGCTATCCGTTCCCTTGCCCTCCGGCGGTTAATCTCCAGTTTGGTCTCCCCGGGGCCCCTCCCTCCAATACCTCCAGTCAATCTTGACATGGCTGTATTCTTGGTCGCCAGCCTTGGCAACAGATATTTTAACTGGGCCAGTTCCACCTGTATCTTTCCTTCCCTGGTAGTAGCTCTTCTGGAGAAGATGTCAAGTATAAGCTGGCTCCTGTCTATGATCTTGAGTTCCGAATAATCAGCCAGGTTTTTTACTTGAGCCGGTGTTAGCTCATTATCGAATATCAGCAGGTTTGTTCCAGTCTGGATACACCGGAGCACCAATTCACTCAGTCTGCCCTTTCCCATTAGAAAACGCGGATCCAATTTTTTTATGTTCTGAACGACCGTATCCATGACAACCAGATCATTGGAGATTGCCAATGTCCTTAACTCCTCCAAAGATTCTTTTATCTCTTTTCCCGGACGGGTTGCCACCCCCACAAGGATCGCCTTTTCACCTTTTAGCGAGGATTTTCTTCTGCCGGTCCTGCTTATTTCATCCTCCAAGGACTTTATAAAATCTTCAAAATTGATGTTTAATTGTCCCAAATCAGCGAGGCTGACCAGTTGCCATTGTTCGCCTCCGGGATTTTTGGGGAGTACATGGGCGTATTGGATATTTCCCGGGATACCTTCCTTTTTAACCTGGACGCATAGAATAAGATCCAGGCCCAGAATAACCATATCCATTAGGTCTTCCCTTGAAAGGGGCTCATTATGAAGGTGCGTATGGATATACCTGAGGCCGCTGAGGCGGCCTGATCCGGATCTGAACCTTCCGAGATCGGGGATGGATATCCGCCTATCATCTCCCACCATAACATAAAC
>CAYUYB010000413.1:0-2420 GCA_964449025.1 uncultured Desulfobacteraceae bacterium | reverse complement strand
TAAAACAGGTTACGACAAAGGTGAAGATTGGAAAGGCAATTGTAAGTGAAATAAAAAAAGGGAAATATAGTACTGTTGTAATAGGCAGAAGGGGGGCAAACAATTCTTTCTTTATGGGGAGTGTCTCCAGGCACGTCCTTACCAACGCATCGGACTGCGCAGTATGGCTTGTCCCCTGATCCTCGCTGTTCCAAGCATGCCCGGAGATTAATGTTCCCCGGGTCATCTCTACTGCTTGGCCTCTACAGATTCCTCCTCAGGGTGTGTAGTCCTTCCAATACCCTATTAATTTTGCCGGTTTACTGGGAATCCGGATGAATTTTCCGGTATAAAACACGTTGAAGCTCCCGATAGGTAAAGAACGGGTCATCATTTCTGAGATAGGGTAAGAGTATCTTTTTTTTTCTCAATAGATCTCGTTCTATGACACCGGAGATTTCATCCGGTTTGTAGAGCATTGCGCTGGACACAAGTTTTCCAAAGGGATTGAGTATCTCGCTTCCCCCCCAGAATCGGTAGGTGGTTGTTGTGCAAGCTGCCTCCCTATCATGCTGCAATCTTGTTTCTTTGGTAAAACCCGTTGTTATGTCCCTCCTCTCTTCAAAGGTTTCTTCACCGACTCGGTTGGCACAAATATTGTAGACTCCGAATATGCGGGAATAAAAACTGTTGATAATGGCCCAGGTTTCTATGTTGCTAAATTCGTCTCCCATGGAGCCCTGGGAAGAGTTGTATATGGAGATAAAGATATCCGCCTTCTGGCATACCCCGAGGTAAGGGATTGAAGGGTGCCATAAATCATTGCATATAAAGACGGCTATATTGTAGTCATAAAGGTTGAACACGGGGATAATTTTACCTGGTGAGAACATTTTACGTTCTTCAAATACACCGTAATTCGGCAGGTTCAGCTTTCGATAGGTAAAAAGTATTTTGCCGTTAGCCGCCACCAGTGCCGAGTTGTAGAAATTCATTGACGGGGACTCCTCGATGAAACCAACTACGGCGGAAGTGCCTCTTGTGCTGGATGCTAGTTTCTTAATCTCCTTGGAGTCAAGCCTGAGGGCCACTTCATGATAGCGTTGACCCACGAAATATCCTGTGAGCGCCAATTCAGGGAAGACTATCAGGTCTGCATGGTTTGCCTTTCCCTCTTCTATCTTATTTAGCACCTCCTCCAGGTTGCTGTCGAGATCCAGCAGGACGGGAGAGGTCTGGTATATAGTAACCTTCATGAATTATTCCCCTTATCTACAATTATGTTGTTACGCTTCATCCAACTTGTCGCCACATCCTCCACCTGTTTCTTTCCGATATCCACTTGGGCAATTAACTTTCGCATCTCTTCCGTTGTAAGATATTCGGCAATGGGTTCAAGAATTCTCCGGATTTCCGGATATTTATTTAGGACATCTTGCCTGGTGACGGGAGCAGGGTTGTAAACAGGGAAAAAGGACCTATCATCCTTAAGATTGATAAAACCAAAGGCCTCTATTCTGCCGTCTGTTTCAAATCCCATGGATACACTGACATATTCTTCTTGGAGGGCCTTGTAGGCCAGTCCTGATTCCATCTTTTTAATGCTGTTATAGGGCACATTAAAACCATAATGATTCATAAGGGCCTTGAAACCGTCAGGTCTTTCCCAGAATTCAGCATTGACTGCTATCAGGAGTTCTTTGGGGTGTTTATTTATATATCGACTGAGATCGGAAATCGAAGATATCCCCAGGCTTTCAGCATGTCCTTTCCTCATCATCAGGGTATAGGAGTTACTAAAAGGCACGCTTTTAAGCCAAATTAGACCTCTTCGGGCATCCGCTTCTTTGACCCATTCGTAGCACCTGGCCCTGTCTGTCATTATATCGGGATCAGCCTGTTTATAGTAAACCGTGTAGGCTGTTCCCGTGTATTCATAATAGAGATCGATCTGACCCTTAATCAGAGATTGCCTGATTAAGGATGATCCTACGCCGGTTTTCAATTCCACAACAAATCCCTTGTCTTCCATAATATTTCTGGCTAGTTCCGCAAGCAGGTATTGTTCGGTGAAATTCTTCCCGCCTATAATGACTTTCCTATGATTTCCGGCCCTATTGCATGAGACAAAACCCATAAATATGCCAAGGATAATGACAGATAAAAGGACCCGCCTTTTTATTCCCATTTTCATATTATTTTCCTCATTGCATTTGTCATGCTTCCTGAGTCAAGCGCAGCCCTCTGGGGATTAGAATGAATCCCAAAACCTCACACAGATAATCGGCCAAAAGGGCCAGTAATGCCGTGGGTATAGCTCCTGCGAGTAATCGATCCGGTTTCATCAGGTCTATCCCTATAAAGATATGCTCTCCTAAGCCGCCTGCGCCTATGAGAAAAGCCAGTGCCGCGGTTCCTATATTAATGACAAGTGCCACCCT
>CAYUYB010000412.1:0-2422 GCA_964449025.1 uncultured Desulfobacteraceae bacterium | reverse complement strand
TCATGCGTGACCGGCTCATGGCGCCCCTGGAATACAACCCCTGCAGGAAGGGGTATAGGTACACGGATGAAAGCTTTTCTCTGCCCCCGCTTCCGGTATCCCAGGAAGAGCTGATCTCCATACTTATTGCCAGGGACCTTCTGTCCGGCAGCGCCCAAGGACTAATCAGCCGGACAATTCAGTCCTTCGGCAGGAAACTGTTCGCTGCCGTGGATGAAAGCGGCTTTAGCGAGAAGAGATTTAAGAACAGATTCTCGGCAGTGTGGAACGGCCACTCACCCGCCCTGGCCCGTATCTTCCGGACCGTCCTGGAATCCCTTCTTAGAAACAGAATCCTTGAGTGCGTTTATATCTCGCCGGTAACAGGCCGGACAACGGGGCGCAGGATAGAGCCCCACCATCTCCAGCACTATATGGGGAGCTGGATCCTGATCGGGTACTGCCGGCTGCGAAGAGACTGGCGCAAATTCTTCCTGTCCCGCATGTCGGATCCCTTACTGACCGGTGAAACCTTTGAGCCCCGGTCAAAGCGGGAATGGGAGCCCATGCTCCAGTCCGCCTTCGGGATATTCCAGGGCGGGGAGGAGATGCCCGTGATATTGAGGTTCAATCCCTTTCGCGCCCGGTGGATAAGGGAACAGATGTGGCATCCGGCTCAGACCCTGAAAGAACTCCCCGACGGCGGACTGGAGCTTTCATTTCCGGTGGCGGATTTCAGGGAAGTAAAGCTCAAGGTTCTCCAGTTCGGCGCGGATGTGGAGGTAGTTGGACCCAGGGAATTGCGGGAAGAGGTAAAAAAAGAAACTCAAAAGATGGTAAAGATTTATGAAACAGGGGAATCCTGAAGGACAATATCAGGATAACCAGTGGATTTCCACAAGATGCTCGACATCTTTGAATTCCGGATCTCCGGTTACGATACACGCCTTTTCCCTGACCGCAGAGGCAAGGGCGAAGGCATCGGCATAGGCTATGGAATATCGTGCCTTGATTTCAGCGGCTTCAAGGACAAGATCATTGGGACATGGTGTGATCCTGACAGGCAAAAGCCTTATGTTATCCAGCAAATTCTGCGCGGACTGTATGCCTGTAATTCTTGCGCACCGATAGTATATTTCACCCAGGTTTATAATATTAAGGGCGACCTCATCCTGGTTTTCACGGGCACGGTAAAGGAGATCCTCAACGAATTGGGCGCCGTTTTCATCTTGAATCCAGGCCAGAACCGCGTAGGAGTCCAGAAGATACCTTTTCTTCACGTTTTTGTTCCTCTTTTCGCTCTTTAAGCAGGGCCTTGGTAAGGGATGGTTTACCCTTAAGATATCCCCTGAGTGCCTTGATGGGGTCTTCAGGCAGGGGGGTGATAACGGCCTTTTCACCCTCCAATGTCATATTCACCATCTGTCCGGGTTTGATCCCCAACTTTTCCCTTATTTCAACGGGAATCACCACCTGGCCCTTGGATGATGTTTTAACAGCAGGCATTTGGTTTTACCTCATAACAATAGTTAAACTAAAAATAAGTATAACTAAGATCATATAGTATGTCAATCTTTATTCAAGTTGAACAATTGGTAGTTCAACAGGGATGATCACATTGAAAAATTGCGGCTGAGTGGAAGCCACACAGGTAACATGGGATACAAGAATATGACTTTTTTCGATATAGGACATTAACTGACCCCCATGGCATGTTATAATCCATTTGGTAATGGCACGAAATATGCGTAAAAATGCAATAAATATGATGGGTGCCAATTATTACGCCCACAGCAAGCAAGGAAGACCCCCTCCGGAATGGCAGCCCCTTAAGGAGCACCTGAAAAATGTCGCCGAACTGGCCAAAAAATTTGCCGAATACTTCATCAGGCGATTGAGAACATCTGTAGCGCTTATTGATAGTGTCCCAGATAAGGAAATATGACAAAAAGAACGGGAGTGAATAATGGAAATGATTCCGATAGAAGTTATCGAGAGAAAGATATACCTTATCCGTGGACAGAAGGTTCTATTAGATTCTGATCTCGCAGAACTTTACAGAGTCCAAACACGTACCCTTATCCAGGCTGTTAAAAGAAACAGCGCGAGATTTCCGCCTGATTTTATGTTCCAACTTAGACAGAATGAGTTTGATTCTTTGAGATCACAGATTGTGATCTCAAAAGGCAGAGGTGGTCGTAGATATCCACCTTATGTATTTACTGAACAAGGTATTGCTATGTTATCGAGTGTATTGCAGAGTGAAAGGGCTATTCAAGTAAACATTACTATTATGAGAGTTTTTATCAGGTTCAGACAAATAGCTGCGACTCATACAGATTTGACCCGAAAATTGGATAAACTCGAAAGCCGATTGGGTGAACATGATGAACAATTCAAACTCGTATTTGAAGCAATAAGGCAATTGATGATAACGGAAAAT
>CAYUYB010000411.1:0-2427 GCA_964449025.1 uncultured Desulfobacteraceae bacterium | reverse complement strand
GACCCGGCAAATATAATGGATTAGTATTAATTTGAGTTATGTAATAGGCTACCAGCCACCCAGACTCGCGTCGGGGTGGCTTTTTTGTTGAGGGTTAGATTGACAGACCTCCTGGTTATAGATAATTATGATTCCTTCACATATAATCTGGTGCAGATGTTTATGAACTATGACCTCCGCATCCATGTGCACCGTTGCGACCGCCTCTCCTTTGAAGATATAGGATCGCTCAAGCCTGATTACATCATCATAAGTCCCGGTCCCAGGGATCCCGCCCACGCGGGGATATCCGTCCCTCTCATCCGGAAATATTACAGGGACATCCCGATTCTGGGGGTTTGCCTGGGCATGCAATGCATAAATGAGGCATTCGGGGGGATTACCCAAAGGAGCCGCCTGCCCGTGCATGGCAAGACCAGCACCATCTATCACGGCAGTAAAGGCATTTTCAGAGATATCCCATCCCCTTTTGTGGCAGCTCGATACCACTCTCTGACAGTTTATTTCGATAAGAGCGCGCTTGAGGTGACCGCACACAGCGATGACGGGGTCATTATGGGACTATCCCATCCCATAAATCCCCTCCACGGTGTCCAGTTTCATCCTGAGAGCTTCATGACTGAGCACGGTTTTCTGCTCGTGGAAAACTTTCTCGGGCTGGGGCCCCTTAACGTGTAAAACAAGGCTCACCCATGAATGATATAAGGGCGATAACCGGCGAGATCACAGGAATCTATTACCAAAGACTCGATTTTAACGACCCATTTACCGATCTTGCGGCCGGATTCGCCCGGCTCCCCGGCACCGTTGTGCTCATGAGCGGGGGGGATATCGATTGCGCCAGGTACCACATGCTTGCCGCCAGACCATGGCTAACCTTTATCGGATATGGCCGGCGAATGACCATTACCTCCGGTGCAAAAAGCGTCACATTCGAGGCCGACCCCTTTGATACCCTCCGCATGTTAATACAAGGCTATCGGATAGATGATCCCAAATTGCCTGTGCCTGCTGGGGCCGGTTTATTCGGATACCTGTCTTACGATCTCAAAGATCATCTGGAAAAACTCCCCCGGACATCAATCAATGACCTCGACCTTCCGGATATATGCCTTTTCGCCCCATCCATAATTGTTGTCCATGATCTCGTGGAAGAGAGTCGCTGTCTTTTGATCCCCGTGCGTTCCTTCTCCGGCAAAAGCATCCCTGACGATGATATCAAGGCCTTTAATGCCATCCTCAGTACCAGCAGCCCCGCCCGGCAAGGATTCGCCCTTGACCCCCAGGGGTTTTCCTCCAATTTCACCAGGCATGATTATATGCTGGCCGTGGACAGGGTCAGGGAATATATAGCCTCAGGAGACATCTACCAGGCCAATCTATCCCAGAGGTTTGAGACGGACTTCTCGGGTGATCCGTTCAATCTCTTTCAAATGCTTTTTAATAAAAACCCCGCTCCCTTTTTTGCGTATATTAATGCGGGCGATCATCATATTGTCTCCACATCCCCTGAACGGTTTCTGAAACAAGAAGGTAACAATATAGAGACCAGGCCGATCAAAGGCACCAGGCCGAGGGGCAGGACTGAATCCGAAGATATCTCCCTAAAGCTGGAGCTTAGAAAGAGCAAAAAGGACGAGGCCGAGCTTTCCATGATCGTGGACCTGCTGCGCAATGATCTGGGAAAGGTTTGCAAGGCAGGGTCGGTGCGAGTTGCGGAACACAGGAGATTGGAGGGGTACAAGAACGTATATCACCTCGTATCCATTATTAAGGGCACACTGGCTGAGAATCGTGATTCAATAGATGTGCTCAGGGCCGCCTTCCCGGGCGGATCGATTACCGGGTGTCCCAAGATAAGGGCGATGGAAATCATTGACCAACTGGAGCCCAACCGGCGTCACGTCTATACCGGGTCTATCGGCTATCTGAGTTTCCATGACACCATGGATCTCTCCATTGCTATCCGCACTGCCACGATCTATAATGGCACAATGCGGTTCTCCGTGGGAGGAGGTATTGTCTATGACTCCGACCCCATGGATGAGTACAACGAGACATTACATAAAGGCAGAACCCTTATGGAGACGTTAGGTGACAAGGAGAAAAGACACGGGACTAAACAAACCGCGTGGATAAACGGGATGCTCCGGCCCATGGAGCAGGCTGTCATAAATATCACAGACCTGGGATTTCAGTACGGTTACGGTTTTTTTGAGACCATCAGGGTGGATCATGGAAAACCGGGGTATCTTGTTTCACATATTGCCAGATTCAACAGGACCTGGAAGGCTCTATTCAAGCGTGACATCCCTGACCTCTCCTGGGCTGAAATCATTGACCAGGTCATTGAGAATAACGGATTTAGGCGGAAGATAGCCACCGCCAAGATTATCGCCACATGGGGAACCCGGACCGAACCCCCAT
>CAYUYB010000410.1:0-2433 GCA_964449025.1 uncultured Desulfobacteraceae bacterium | reverse complement strand
GAAGACAATTCCCTCCATACATTGTATCTATACATAACACCGCTTAAACGGGCAGAGTAGCTGGTTGAAGGAGTATAAGCATTGTAAACCGGGGATTTCAGCCGATAGTAGTAATTGGATCATAATGGGGTCTCCGCCTTTTAATCTCCCAGTAGCTTCTTTTTAAGTCCTTTTTGTGCTGGTTTATCACAGAGCCAGATACCAAACAGCGCCTGTTTAAAATCATATCCCTCAATGAGGGCGCTGGACTCATTGTTCTTGAGGACTTCGGTTCCTTTACTAGGGACGTATTTCAGTTCAAAAATATCATTCTCATTTATCTTTTCTTTAAAGACCAAAATAAATTTTTCGATTCTCTCTTTGATCGCCCCTGCATCCCCGTTTGTAGAGTTTATAAAACCCTCTCTGGTCGCGTCTTCCATCTTTTTGCTTGTGATCATGGAGGATATAATATGGAGTCTGATCGCCATGGGCTCATCAGCCTGAATGATGTTTCCGGGATCAGGGTCTTTTTGTTTCAGGTAAAGCCCGGCCACATAGAGTTCCATAAAAAATTTTGAACGCACACCCGCCCCGTTTAATATCAATTCCTGCTGATCCACTGAGATCGATTGGGGCATATTGACTCCAGCGATCTCCGCGGCCTGACATATTGAGGGAAGCATAATAACGAATAATATAAGAACTGGAATTGTTTTCCGCATACTGTCTCCTCCTTGAGAAATTTTTTCAATCATCCACTTTTCCTTTCGTTCAATGGAATCCCGACGTAAAGCTTACCGGATTGTGTGGAGCAAGGCGGAACACAATTCCGAGTAAGGCGCCTTGTTATGCAATTTTACCGGACCAGCTTCGTTAAAAAATCCAATTTGTAAATCCGGTAAAAGTTTGTCAATTAGATCAATCTTTACTCCTGAGTTATCCTTGAAGCTATAATCCTTTCCATCGACAATAAATTGAAAAAGTTTTTTCGTCCTATCTATACTTTATCGGTTCTCATGGGCTAATGATACTATTGCCTTTGACGGTGGGTATGTGGCATGACGGCTTTTTGCCGTTTCTCATAATGCCTTTGTTATGGTGTGATATAAATTTCACTTTCTAAAGTTTTACCAAATGAGCATAGGATTTCGACTAAAACCGCGATATCCCGGAGAAGCAGATTTTCATCAATCTTGTGTAACATTTTAGTAGTAGTCACCTTTTGCTTCTCTTTTCAGCCGTGAAAATATAGATTGTGACGAATTTCAGTTAAAGGGTTACATAGATGATGCCATATTCCTCCTGTTTTTTTCAATTTATTTTTTGCCGATTAACTGCTTGGCATTTTAGAAAGTTCAACGATATTTATTTCTCTCTTATCGAATAAAATAGAGAAATGATAGAATTACTACGTATAAATCCTCCGTAAATACTTCAAAACGATTTTTTGAAATTTTGAGGAGCACTTCTGTTTGAATACTGCCAATGAACCGAATCAAGAACTTTCATTGAGGAATTGAGTGATTTCGTAGACAGAAGATATTTTATTTCATGGTATCGTTCCGGTGCTCCACCAACCCAACTGTAATATTAAGAAATATATACATTCCACTTTTGCCTCAATAGGTTGTAGAAGCATACCTGATCTTCCACAACATACCGCATTTAGTAGAAAAATTGCATTTTTCCCTTGACAAACAATGGTTTTTATATAAAATGTGGCATAAAGTGTAATAAAGTGGCACAAAGTGTTAACTCTGGTTCACCATGTTTAGAGGAAGATCACGACATACCCTTGATGATAAGGGACGCCTGGCCATTCCGGCACGTTTCAAGGAGGCCTTGAAACAGAAGGAAGAGACCTGCCTTGTTGTCACTAACTATATCAACTGCTTATGGGCCTTTGCCAAGGATGACTGGCGAATCATAGAAGAGAAGGCGAATAATCTTTCCTTGATGGACAGTGCTGTAAATACTTACCGCCGCTATTTTATATCAGGGGCGCAGGAGTGTCGCATCAGACAGGGTCGGATCCTGTTGCCTGCCGACTTGAAGGAGATAGCCGGGCTGAAAAAAGAGGTAGTGCTGGTAGGTGTGGTAAAACTCTTCGAGATCTGGGACAGGGAGAAGTGGGAGCAGGAGTTCAACCGCTCCATGGACAATTTCCAGGAAGCCAGCCAGGCCATATCGGGACTGGGCATATAGGTGAGCGGGTTGGAATACCCTCATCAATCGGTCATGGTTAATGAGGTCGTGAGGGCCTTGGTCACCTTGCCGGGCGGAATATATGTGGACGGAACTGTGGGCACGGGAGGCCATAGCGAGGCGATCGCCAGGGAGCTATCCGAGACAGGTCGCCTGATCTGCGTGGATAGGGATCAGGATGCCATCAGGATTTCGAAGAAAAGATTAGGCTACCTGGGTGAAAGGGTCGTTTTTATTAATGCAAAC
>CAYUYB010000409.1:0-2447 GCA_964449025.1 uncultured Desulfobacteraceae bacterium | reverse complement strand
ATCTCCGATGCAGAAGGGTCGTCCAACCGTAGCATCCAAACCTCTACGGGATACATAAAGAATTACTTCTTTAACATCCTCAGCATTTATCTTGTATTTGTGGACCAGTGATAGGATGCATTCAATAGGCCCATGATTATATCGACAGGAAGGATAAGGTTTAAAGTGAGACTCGGTGTAATACTTTTTGCCCAAGTCCTTGGTTAATATCTTGACGTTTGTCAGATCATCAAAGTAGAGGTTGTAATAGGCAAATTTCCCAAGCAAGGGATCCGGAGTGGCTGTCCAGCCTCTCTGGGCTAATTGCGCGGAGAAAATTCCGCTTCGAGCTGAAAGACCCTGAGATAATTTAAAGGAAAAAGTCCTGTCCCAGACATTCTGGTAACTTCCAGCAACGTGGTCTAAACTTATCCCTAGGGCGTTCCTCATTTGTATTTCATTTAGGCCAAGTAAGCGTCCGGCGATAGCGGTGGCTCCAAACACATTTACTGTACCTATGCTATCCACGCGCCTCCGAGGAGAGGCGGCAGCCAATACTCTTGATGTCAAATCTTCACCTGCTAACATAGCCGTGATTAGCTCCTTGCCATCTACACTCATCATCTCTCCCACAGCTATAGCAGTCATTACTGTTGTTCCGCTAATGTGAGACGGGATAAGTGTGCCATCAACCAAAGCACCATTCGGTTCGGAGTCAAAAGATCGTGCCATGATGCTGTTAACCATGGCAACATTTTGGGCTGGTGCTCTATCGCCATGAATTAGGATGGTAGCCTCTTCTTTACCCCCCCAATCCTTGACCAAGTCTACTAACTCTAAGTTACCTGGAGCATTGGCACCAGCTATCAAACAACCAACTGTGTCAATAATGCGGTTCTTAGCGTTCTCAATGATTGCATTATCAAAGATCTCAAAACGCGTCTCTAAGATGTTATCTACCAGTGCTTCAATGGCGGTGGTATTATGAAAGTCGTTGATGTTCACAATTATCTGCCTTTTTATTTATATTTCTATTAGAAGGTAAATCGCTGTCTCTTTCCAATCCCAGCTCTCTCGAGTCAAGCGGGGTCTTCCTCAAAACCAGAACTGCTTTTCGTGAAGCAGATCTTCCTTGTGCATATTGCTACCCTCAGAGGTCTTTGTCTACATCTTCTAAACCCAGGTCAATCAGTGTCCTTCGGTATAGTTTGCCAGTCTTCAGATCCCAGCCCATAAGTTTATAGTAGTCGTACGCCATTGGTTTGATAAGTACTACACTTCCTTGGGCACCTCTGTCAGGCGGAAGCTCCAGAGTGTACCTTAGCGGTAGGGTGCCATCTTCTGGAACCAATCCGTGCCTTATGTTAAAAGCTCTACGTAGGTTTATTATTCTCATTGCTATCTTACTTGCCTTCTCCTTGTCCAGCCTTGCTTAACTCAAGGCCGAGTCATGGCCAGGACCAGCGCTGCCTATGGCATATTGCAGAGCGTAGCCGTAAGCACTTCATGCATGGGCAACTGCATACCTTTGACATGAACTATTAACCTATTAGCACCTTTGCCAATATAGTTAGTAGCTCTCATCGGACCATCGGCAAGAATGTCTCCCAATCCATCACATTTAGCAATTTTCTCCATCATCCTAAAAGCAGCTTCCCAGTTCCCAAACTTTATATCTGGCCCTTCGGTATTCTCCTTAGTTATCAACTCCTTCTCTTAACATTCCATGACAAGATCAATAACATTACTAGTGCCTAAGCCATCAAGGCCATATATATTCAAAGAGTTCGAAACCATTGGCAACAACTGCTGTGTCAGTTACACCATTATTACTTCCCATTGCGGAAGTGCTCTCATATTTAGGCATCTTGTATTGCCCACTGAAAGCTCCGCCCAGGAGTTCCAAAATTTTGTTGCGAGCTATAGTACAGCTAGGACAAGTGGCATACCGTTTAAACATTTTCTCCAACATGTACTATCCTCTGATCTTTTCCCGACCACCAATAGTGCCCCGAGGCCAGTTTTGATGTTTAAATCACCACCACTATAACTGGTGGCGAACCCTTCATCAGCGAGTGACCCGAAACTGCCAAATTTGGACATGTCTTTTACAAAAGGCTGTGACATGTTTATCTCGCGCCACTCTCTAGCCAATGCTATAAGCATTGGGCACCTTTATACTAACATGCACAGCAATTGCTTTTAAGTTATTTGACCCCATGACTGCTCTTAGGCCACCCCTGCCTGCTACATGGATAGTGTCACTTACTATTCCCGATATAAGTGCCTAGTTTTTCCCAGCTAGTCTAATGCACATCGAGCTAAGATTGGGCCGTTCTTACTACTCCTTCGATGTCTCTTCTGTCTCGTAGGTATCCTTGCCCCAGAGAGAAAAGGCGTCTCATATTTCGGTTTTGCCTTCATTAATCCATAGAAAGACTAAGCTCTCAGCTTTGCCCTCGACGATA
>CAYUYB010000408.1:0-2479 GCA_964449025.1 uncultured Desulfobacteraceae bacterium | reverse complement strand
CCTATTCCGGCCTCTTCAAACCTCTTCTGAACATGGATATAGAAGCTGTCAATACATCGTTTATCACCTCTTGTTATAACCTCTTCCAGTACTTCCCCATCGTCTTCAAAATCAATCGTGCAGTAGTCCCTGATCCGCGGGGTAACATGCAATAAGGTTATCTTAATCTCCGGGTTTTCTCCGATCATGGATATGACATGATCCACCGCTCGAAGCGCGCTTTCAGAACCGTCTATGGCTATCATCATCCTTAACGACCCTATATCCCCACCTACAGCCCAGACAGGAGTAACAGACGTGTGTTCCAGGACGTCATTTGTTACACTTCCCATGAATACCTCGGCCAGACGGGAAACCCCCCTTCTCCCCATAACTATGGCGTCACAACGGCACTCTTTGCTGTAATCCAGGATGGACTTTGAGATGCCTCTGGACCCCGGAAGGCTTACAGTCTCAATATGTTCAGCCTTGACTCCCAGTCTGTTCATAATTGATTTGGATTTGCCAAGAATCCTAATGGAATCCTCATGATTCCTGTCGCCGACCTCTTTTAAAGCAGCCCTTGCCTTACCGTACCTCCTGGCGTCTTCAACAAGAAATTCTGAAATCTTAGGATGTATGTTGATCAGGACATAGCTAAGGTCCTTTATGAGGGGGGCTATTTTAACAGTGTATTCGATAGCCTTTCTTGAATAAAGAGAGCCATCAACAGCAATTAAGAGCCTTCTCTCCACAGAATATGCTCCTTCAGTTTTTATTTTTCTTATGTTAAAGATGTTGGATGCCCAATTGCGATAAGGGCCTTGACGTGCGTTACCCAAAAAACCGACTTTTACAGATCCAACCACGGGGAATAGGCCCTGGCAGACGACATAAAGATTATAGAAAACTATATCAATGTGTCAATATAAATATAGATAATCATTGACCGGAAGCTCCATCCTTTCGATAGTTTAAAGGCTTATTTCTCATGCTCCTTGCCAACCAGCTGAAAAAGGCAAAAGGACACCATCCTCACAAAGCGGCCGCATTTTTAGGCCTGCTTCCGAGCAAAACAATAGTATTGGGAAATCTTGAAAACCCGATTCTAGGCCCTACGCTTAGAGGCCTTCAGTGGGTTGATTTTATTGGCTAATGCCGTCCCGTTGGTAGCCTTTACGTGTGTTGCCATACTGCAGATTCCGGTTCTCCATTTAGCAGCAGGGTCCGGGAAGCTTATACAATATTTACCGGTGGGAAATTCCTTGACTTTCTGACAGCCTTCACATTGTTCAACTATCTGATGACAGGCGCCTCCGTTATACTGACACCCGTTCTTGGTCATGAAAAGACACTCAACACCCGGCTTCAAGGTTGTACAAACCATGGTTATCACATCCCTTCCGTATGGATTTAAAAAACAAGGTTGAGTTTTTTCATATAATCGAGCAAAATTGTCAAGCAAAAACGAGATTACTATCATCTTTTTGATCATTTTTGTTAAACAATCCATCTCCAGTTCTTCCTGCGAGTCAGGCATGATAGATCTCCAGGAAGTATTTTGAGAGAACTGAGGCAAAAACCAATATTCTTGTTAAGAGGAGACATATGTTATATAAATTAGACACTAAACAACCCGTGGTAGGTAAAGAAACCTATATAAGCGAACTGGCGCAGGTTATAGGGGATATAAAAATAGGTGACAATTGCTACATCGGCCATGGGGCTGTGCTGAGGGGGGACTACGGAAGGATTGAGGTCATGGACGGTACCGCGATAGAAGAAGGGGTAATAATTCACTCCCCGCCCGGAGAGACATGTTTTATAGGATCTAAGGTCACCATTGGTCACGGGGCCATCATTCACTCAAAGACTATAGGCGATTTCGCGGTAATAGGTATGGGGGCGGTAATAAGCATAGGGTCAAAGATAGGTGAACGTTCCATTATCGCGGAGGGCGGTGTCGTCCAACAGAATAGGGTTATACCTTCGGAAGTTGTCGCGGCAGGCAACCCGGTAAAGGTAGTTCGCAAGGTAAACAGTAAGGATAAAGAATACTGGGACTGGGGAAAACAGCTGTATATTGATCTGGCAAAGAAATACCTGGAATCCGGTATGGAACCGGTTATTTAGTATGTACGCGGGCGCATTTAACCGCTTGATGGGTGTTTCAGGGTGTTTCTATCCTGTTGTTCATGAGGTCTTTGGTCTCGCACCGGGTAGAAGGACTTATAACGAGTCGATCCGGGGCAAATAGCAATAAGTTAAAGCTTTATTCTTTCGCTGATCGTTGATGGCACATCCGCCCTAATGAGGATGGGGAATCTAAAAAGTTGTTTTAGGCATGATAACTCGCCGTATATTCTTTTGTCCCACGGCCTGCTGATAGATCCGGAAACGAGGGCTTATACTATGATAGAGAACGGTTGGCATACAACCGACGTCCGAGTAAGATATAAGGACACAGACCGAATGGGAGTCATATATTACGGTAATTATT
>CAYUYB010000407.1:0-2493 GCA_964449025.1 uncultured Desulfobacteraceae bacterium | reverse complement strand
AAGATTGGGAAAAACACAACGTAGTGTCCTTCCCAAAAAAGATCAGAGAAACGTAAACATCCGGCTAAATATCGGCCGACCGTCACGCCAAGAGAAGTAAATCATCACAGCTTTACCTAGAATACTCTTTCTAGGCACACAACCCCAGAAGCGGCTATCGCGGCTATCATCCCGGTTATCGCCGAGTACAAAATACTCCCCGTCTGGAACCGTATATGGTCCAAAGTTATCACGGAATGACTCGTCATCCGGTATAATTTGCTTGTCAATATGCTGGGCATACTCTGGCTCAGGAAATAGATCGCCGTCGACATAGACTTTCTTGCCTTTTACTTCGATAACCTGGCCTGGCAGAGCAACTACCCTTTTAATGAGGTCACGATTAGGGCCATTGGGATACTTGAACACAATGATGTCCCCAACCTCTGGTTGACTGACAATATATGCCAGCTTATTTACCAAAACGAAATCGTCAATTGTTAGCGTTCCTTCCATTGAACCGGATTTTATACTGTATGCCGAGACCATGAACACTCTCACTAAAATAGCCGTGAGAATCGCTATAGTGGTTAATTTAAAATACTGAAACCATAACGATCTTCTTATCTTCGACATATTAGCCTCCAATTCTCTTTTCTGTGTTGTAATGAACGAATCTCTTTTTCAGCAAACATTCACACTTGGCAAATGCTCGCTGGAAAAGAGGCAGGACAAATTGCTTTGTCCTGCACTAATCATATTACTAGAGGGTTTAATCCATCAATCTCTCCGGGCTATGTTACCTGGAAAGGCAGAAAACCAGTGATTGATTCTCTTCCCCCGTTCTGGGTGTAGATAAAGAGCGTCTCGATATCGCCGCCTTCGAATACGCCATTCATATCCCACTGTTCAATTTCGGCGGTCATAGACTTTCCTGGATTTTGGAATGCCGTTGCCACGCGTTTAGCCATTTCCAATCCAGAGTCGCCCCATTGTCCGAACGGCACTGATAGCGAAGTATTGCCATCGCCCACCAATACCAATTCGTTATTAGTGGAATCAATCTGCACCTCGGTAACACGATACACCGCTGATGTATCGTTATAAATGTTACCTTCCATAAAGGCGATAGTTAATACGACTGCAGCGATCACAATCGCACACCTGAAAAAAATATAACCCTTCATGAATACCTCCCGTTAAAGGATTTTAAAAGAGCATATCATGTCTTTTTTTGAAAAAGACGATTTCTTCTTTTCCCAACCTTAGATCTGGAGGTGAGATAATTTAAGGCTTACAAAAATATTATTATGACTAACTCTCTCCCCTTCACGTCATAAGTTGGGAAAACTATGCTTTATTTAGTTGTAATGTGCTTTTCCTTTTTTCAGCAATCAGCGCTTGTCCTGAACCCAGATGGGTGAAGGAACTCCATTAATCGCTGGAAAAGGAAGGGATGAGATGTTACATCTCATCCCAAAACATCGTGACAGAGGTACTACTATGTAAGGTAGGTCATTTTCGCGTGACCAGTCGCCGCATCATGTAGCCGCCGTGCTCACTAAGTGTACGGCCTTCCTCCAGGATGCGCCCGTCCTTATAATCAGGGTGCTGGAGGAGCCATGTTTCAACCATGTCCTCCATATCCGCATGTATGGTTTTATAGTCAGACCCATACCCATACTCGGTTTGAAGGTGTAGTACCATTGAACTATTGAATTCGTATGGCGCCGCTTCAAGCCGAATATCGTGCGGCAGAGGAGTTGACGAGTTGCACCCAGAGAAGATCACGCAAAGCGCAATCAATGCTGAAGTTATTGCCTTGTTACACATTGCCCACCTCGCATTTCTGTAATTAAATTTAAAGTGCTTTATTCCCTTTTTCAGCATCAAATGAGATTACCCATTGGACGCTGGAAAAGAGGCGGGACTAAAAATACTATTTTTTATTAATACTTTAGTCCCGCGAAATTTGGTGGCCGGCAAGAGGACTTGAACCCCTTTCCCAAAAGCCGTCCGGTTTCCCTTCCAGTCGTTTGGGTCAGCTCGCCCGCGGGCATCCTTGCTATCCCGGCCGTAATTTTTCAAAGAAAGAGAAGGATGCTAGCGGTTCGGTTTAGATTGTTAAAAACAATCACCGGACCAAGTATCAGAGGTAGTGGATTCTCAGTTAAAAACCGGGAAATCACTAACTCATATTGATACTCTTTTTCTAGCCCTCCTTTCCTTTCCATAAAAAACGTATACTAAAATGATGGTAGTTCATTTTTTATAAAGCGCATGCTAGATTGATTAGTCCGCCGTAAGCGGCTTTTCTTTCGTTGAAACATACAAAAAACGAGCTGACTTTTTAAGGAGAGCTCGTTTCTTGCTTAATTGAATTATCGGTAGTTATAAAAATAACTTACCTTATAAGATACATTATTTCATTTCCGCCAAAAAGCTTTTTTATGCTTTCTAACGACTCTCTCCTCAAAGAGTTTTTTATGATGTTTTAAAACAACATTTTAACGT
>CAYUYB010000406.1:0-2501 GCA_964449025.1 uncultured Desulfobacteraceae bacterium | reverse complement strand
CGCAAGGTCAAGGAAGGGGCTAGAGTGTAATGAACAAGGCGTCTGTAAGGGCACAGACGGCTTCTTGATACCAACACCAGACCCTGAAGATCCTACCAAGGACTGGATAGAGATGGATGGGCTCACCTATGAAATAGACTGGGGAGAAAACTTTGGAGGAGGTATACTGGAGATTCAGGCAAAGACAACGATAGAGGGGATAGAGGTATTTGATACCTACACAGGTGTAATTGAAGGGGAGACACTTGGAGAAGATACAAGTTTCATATGGAAAGTGAAAGACTATCTTGAGAAACCAGAAGGGGTTGATGGTTATCAGAGTATCTTGACTGACGTGGGACAGCCCCTATTCTTTAGGGTCATTGCCTATCACGAGGGTTATGTAGAGTACTATGAAGATTCTACTAAGAAAAAATGGAGATATGCTCATTTCGAGAGGTTGAGTGACGGGCCATGGAAGAAGCTTGGTCCAGTTTTAGGATATTCATCAGATTATGTGTATCCAGTAGTGAATAAAGCCCCAGGTTCAACTTATAGTAAACCCTCATCTGATGGTGGTTTCGGGGTGATGCAGTTGACGATGTGGGGGCCGGAAAATAATCGAATTTTACCAACGTACGAACAGATATGGAACTGGAAGAAAAACGTTGATGGAGCGGTGTGGTTGATAAAGTATGAAAAGTTGCCACAGGCCAAGGCATATCCAATATTAGTCAAGATGCAGGGTTGTACTGAGGAACCAAAATATATACAAGGGAAAAAGGTATATCCATGCCGACCTCTACCAGTGACGGAACGATATGAAGATGCTGAAGATTTCGATGCTTATGAACTAAGGATGGATGTTTATTCGCTCTATAACAGCAATTGGCACTATTGGATTTGGAATAACACGAAAACAGAATGGGACCCTTGGAAAAGTAAAATCAAAGCACAAAAGCGGGGCTTTCGACATGCCAATAGGGCGAAATCAACTGAAGAGAGCCCACCTAATGATTTTTAAAAGGAGGTTGATGCCATGAGAGGGCTAATTCATTGTTTTATAGTGTTAAGTTTGTTTCTATTGTTAATGCCGCAACAGGGTTTTGCAAAGACCTATGCCTATTTTATTGGATTTATTGAACAAGAAGATAAAATAGTAAAGCTGGATACCGATACCAATTCAGTCACACAACTAACACTACAAAAACCTGTCGGCGCAACAATAGATAAAATACTCGGTACTAATCTTGTGACAAACCACATCTATCTTACCCACTGTATTCGCTTAGGCCCTTGTAAGGTAGGGATATATGGATTGAAAACATTAAACTTCATTAAGGAGCTCCCGCTAACATCCCTCGATCCTGACATTCAGATGATTATATATCCTGATGGGTCTCAATTCTTGCTTCAATACTTTATGGCAGGTGAGGGAGATACGCAAGGTGGATATACCACAGATTTGTATGATGCGAAAACTCTGTCTGAAATAAGGAACCTACAGACCATTTTTGCGATGAAAAAGATAATGTTTTCACAAGATGGTCAAAAAATATATTCCATTATCGGAGGAGATAATGCGAGGGTAGACATCATTGATAGCTCCTCTTTTGAAGTATTGTCAAGTCACGATTTAACACAAATATGGCGGAAAAAACCAGAGGTCTTCAGTTCGGGAATTGAAAGTTTTAGGTATGGTAAGATTGTAATTTTTGAAAATATGAAAAGTGGAATAGGTTTACCTGACAAGCTAGATCTATGTGTTTATGATATAACCAGTCATTCAGTTTCTCCAAGAATCTCAACCGGACTTCAGGGGAATGCCGTTCTCTCAACTGATGGAACAAAGATTATCTTTGATGAAAATGAGGATATCAGAAAAATGATTGAAGGGAAAAATAGGCTAATGGGTTTTAGGAGTTTGGGGCGGTTACACATCTACGATGTAAATGCTGGAAATAAGCTTGGCTCTATTTCCTTTCAGGTGAAAGGTGAGGGGAAAGTCAGGGGGATAAGGCCGGCAGGGGATAGATTGTATTATGAATCGGAGGGTGATACACCCGAGACATCAAAAATTACAGTTCTTGATATTAATAATTACTCTGTCGTTACTTCCTTTACTCTACCATTTGAGGTTTTAGATATAGTTTTCTCTCAAGAGAAATGAAAGGGGGTCAAGAAATGAAAGGGGGTCAGGTCTTGTTTTTTGCTCTTTTTATAGAGTAGAATTGTCCCATGGCGAGACCGTTGAGGATAGAGTATGAAGGGGCCCTCTATCATGTAACCTCCAGAGGCAATGCTGGAGGGGATATATTTGTTGATGATAAGGATCGCGCGAGGTTTTTAGAGACCCTTTCAGAGGTTGTTGATCGCTACCGCTTTATTATTCACGCCTATTGTCTCATGAGCAATCATTATCATGTTATGGTAGAAACCCCGCAGGGGAACCTATCGGCGGGGATGCGTCAGCTCAACGGGGTGTACACGCAGCGTTTCAACGTTCATCATGGCAGCAGAGG
>CAYUYB010000405.1:0-2505 GCA_964449025.1 uncultured Desulfobacteraceae bacterium | reverse complement strand
AGATCTAATGGTATAGAATCATATATGTTTCTGGGTTTCATGCTTTCTAATTTACATAACGTAGAACTGCGCCGACAGTCTTTTTGTTCGGCACCAGTGAGATGTTCTACCTTTCGCGGCCTTCTCGAATGATATCAACAATTTCTTGTGTGGTGATTTTGGCTTTAATCGATGGTACATCTAATGGTGATGTAACATTTCTCTCCGGCACTAATGCGAAAGTCCTGCCGTCCTTTCTTCTAATTAATACTTTTCCAGTATCCTCTGCTTGCTCAAGTACAAAAGCAAGCTTCTGTCTAGCCTCTGAATATGTATAAACTCGCATTTAAACCTCCAAGATTTCGATGTTTATTTTTTGAGCCGCTGTCTTTAAATTTTGATCCAATGTCAGTAGCGGCGCTTTGTGTCTAACAGCGCAATCGAGGAAATAAGCATCATAAGCATACATTTTGGTATTTTTAGACAGCTTTAAGACGTTATAGAAATCCGGCTCCACATAACGAAGAGGGATACTTTGGAATATCGCGAGACCCTTTTGGGCTTCCTTAAGTGTTAATCTGTTCTGTTTAAACATAGCGGAGAAGGCATTACCTATTTCCCAAGGAATGGAACCAGGTCCTATAAGAGTATTTCCTTCAGTAATTTTGACAATTCGATTGCGTTCAGGTTTACCAACAATGACTGCAATCAAAGCCGAAGTGTCGATTATTACATCCATAAAAACCTCTAGGAAACCATTTTAAGACAATTGTACAATAGGAAAGGTATTTGTCAAGTATTAAGAGGTAGAACGTAGAACTGTGCGGCGCGTCCTTTGCCTCCGCGCCAGTGATTGGTTAGATTTCGCCTTTATAAACATCCTTCCGATTGCCAATTCTTAGGATGAGGATGTCAAGACCCAACAAGGCATAGATCACCCTGTAGTCACCGATCCGGTAATTGCGAAGTCCGGCAAACTGCCCCTTGAGTGTAGGATTGGATTCAGGCTTCTTAATCAATTCCGTCTCAATGAGGTCAAGGATTCGTTTTGCTTCTGTCTTGGATAGCTTCTTGATGTCGCGGTAGACCGACTTCTTGTAAACGATATTATAGGCCAAGGGACTTCCTCATCTCCTTGGCTGAAATAACCTCATCACCCTTATCGTGGAGTCGGTCCAAGGCTATCTGGAGATCCGCGAAATCCTCCATGTAGGACTCCAGAGCCTTTTGAATGATGAAAGAGCGGGGTCTTTCGGTCTCTTTGGCAATGTTGTCGAGTTGGCTGGCAAGGTTCTTGGGAAGCCGAATTGATATCGCTGTACTCATAGTGCACCTCCTGTCATTGATGTATTACAATGTATGCAGGAATGGCTCTTTTGTCAAGTCCATTTTGGAAATCTAACGAAAAATTCACCGGGTGCGACAGCACTCCGGCGAAATGATGGGTTATGCCAAAATTTCTTCTATTGGCAATATCTGCTTGCCATGCCGGATTGTGAGAATTGATACCTGCTTCTTTTCAATACAGTATATGATGCGATAATTGCCGTAGATCAGCTCTCTAAATTGGTCATTTCCAATTTCAGGAACAACCCTGCCGATTTCGGGTGAAGATGCCAGTTGCGCTACTTTTGAAAATACAGCGGTAATCCATTTCTCCGCTGCTGATGGTTTGTCTAGTGAGATATATTCAGCGATTTCTGAAACTCTATCGACAGCCAACGGTGACCAAATAATTTTCATTTTTGGATTCTTCTCAAAATTTTATTTTTTGCCTCTTCATGCGCAATTCCTTGTCTCTTTGATAGTTGACTGAGAGATGTATGGACATCCGTCAAAAGCTCAAGCTTCTCCTGCATGTTTTCATATTCTGAGGCATCCAATAAAACGGCAACACCTTTCCCATGCTGCGTAATTATTAGTGGCCTTTTTGTATCACGAACTTGTTTAATATAGTTCGCGATACCTATTCTTACCTCAGATAATGGCTTGATATCCTGATCAATTTTCAATCGTTGCATATTGCACCTCGGAATGTTGCTAAATTTAGTACATTATAACGTACATTATTTAGTATATGCAAGGACTTTTTTAGGGCAGAACGATTGAACTGTGCCGACCGTCTTTTTGGTTCGACACCAGTGAGATGTTATGCGCATTAACCGAAAAAACAAGAGTATTGGTCTTTTTCTAAAACATCTAGAAATTTTTCAATTGTTTTTACTTCAGGTTCAGGATCGTAACGATGCCATTTTAAATCTGCTCGTTGCCAATATATTTTCCAATTACGTTTTCTTTTTACATATGTCGCCTTTGCCACAGACTCTTCAATTTTTACAGATGGATGATCCCACTTCGGTCTGATCTCAAATATCTCTACACTTTGCCCCTTAACACGGAAGGATAAATCAACTTTATTACGTATGTGAGCAGGTGGCCTATGTTTTTGAACATACTCGGCGACTATTTTCTCAGTTCTTTTTTGTTCGAATTCACTGAATGCCATAATTTGTATCGCACATAACG
>CAYUYB010000404.1:0-2526 GCA_964449025.1 uncultured Desulfobacteraceae bacterium | reverse complement strand
GACCCCTTGCGCCGATATCTGCCCTTAGATTCTTATCCAGCAGTCTTGACAGTGCATCAGCTATTTCTCCGGGCTGATCAGGGGAATCCAGTATCAAGGCCTCTCCATTCTTAATATGCTCAGCGCTTCCCGCATATGCCGAGCTGCTTATCACGGTGGGGATACCCGCTGCCATAGCCTCTATAGGAGCCATACCCGCCGGTTCGGAAAGCGTGGGCAAAATATATATATCGGATATCGCATATATCTTTTTCATGTCTTCAACCAGCCCCAGAAACATTACATTCTCTTTAATACGCAGTTTATTTACTAATCTACGATATCTCCTCTTCCTCTCGCCTCCTCCTACGATCACCAGCCTCAAACCGGGACCGACAATCCGGGAAAACCCACGAAGCAGGGCATCTAGCCCTTTTCTTTTGAATTCTGTACCCACAAACAAGATTACCAGATCATCTTTTCCAATCCCCAGCTTTACCCTCTCTGTTTCGCGTTCTTCAGTGTTATGCTCCTCTTTTGTCAGACTCTCGTCTACCCCCGGAAACGCCAGGCTCAAATAATCGTCAGGAAGTGCGTAGTTTTCCTGTACATTATTCTTTATCCTGTCAGAGACAGCCAACAACAATCTATTCCTCCTATACCTGAACTGTCTGTCTTCGAGCCATAGATAGGCCATCTTTCTGGGGCTGAGACCCACGGAGAGCCACTTGAGCATCCGCTTCAAAGGGTTCTTTTCCTCTGTTATATATGTGCGAAAACATGGGCAGTGCACTGTCAGGGCGTCAAAATGACTCACCCGTTCATGCGAATGGATAATGTCGAATGAATCGTCCACCGATCTAGCGGTAAGATATGAAAAAATAAGTAGATTCAGACAATTGGGTTTCCTGAGGAGCCCGGGTATCTTATGGAAAGTGATTTGTTCATCGCCGGCCCATGTCCATTCCTGGGCAAAGACATGGACCTCATGTTCTACAGCCAGACGTCTGGTAACCTCGACACAATATCGTTCCATTCCCCCGGTGGTGACAAACCGGCGCACAAGGACGGCAATCTTTAATCGCTTGTGTGAAGATACGTTTGAGTAATGCTGGATTTCTTCCATATGCGTAACATGTTAAATCTCTAAAAAATACTTCATATTGGCGCTCGGGAATCAAAAAAATCAAACTCAAGACATAAGGCTTATGCGAGCCGGTAAAACCGACATAAGATTCAAACCACAAGAATAATTCAGCCTTACGCCTTGCGCCTGTTTATTATTATACTTTCGGTAATGGAGAGAGATTGCGGGGCTCTTGACTATTTCCATAACACTGAATTGTTGAGCCCTGTCAAGATTCCTCCGGCGGTATCTTCCACCCGGATTGCCTTTCAGCAAGCTTGCCATAGCGATAAAAGGTCCCCTCAAAACTTCCCAGGGCGATGGTAAAACCAGCCCAGCCATCCAGAAAGCCCATCTTGATAACATAGATCTGGAGAAAGGCGGCAATCCCGTGGGCTAACGCCTTTGCCATACTCCCTTTAACACCGCGACGTAAGAGCTTTTCAGCACCAAGGGAAGAATATCGATTGGCCTTTGACTGGAGCTGTTCCAGGTTCCTGAAGGGAAACTGCCGGATAGAATGTTTGAGGTAACCGACATGTCCCTCCAATTCGTAACCTTCATGCACCTCATCCTCTTCCCTAAAAAACATGGCCCCTCTTCTGAAGAGTTGAGGCTGCCTGTAATCCGGATACCACCCGGAGTGCCTGATCCAGCGTCCCATGAACCAATTTCGACGAGGAATGTAATAGGCGTCCGCTGGATGAGCACTATTGAGGATTCCTTGTATCTCGGAAGCTACTTCCGGCGTACAACGTTCATCCGCGTCCAGGCTAAAAATCCATTCATGGCTACAGCTTTCGATCGCGGCATTTCGCAGCTTCCCAAAGCCTTCAAAGGGTACGTTAACCACACGGGCCCCCATCGCTTTGGCGATCAGAAGAGTGGAATCCGTGCTTTCAGAATCAACCACAACGATTTCATCCGCCCAGCTTACACTCTTTATGGCTTCCCCTATCTTGTCTTCTTCATTATAGGTGGGGATATAAACGGAAAGTTTCTGCATGACCGTTCCTTACAGGTTTATTATTGAAAATATAGGCAAAAGGGCCGCAGGTGTCAATAACAAACATTCTCTCTGACCCACCCGCAACGCATGAACAGACAAAAATCGGCCCATTCCCCGAATGGACCCTACAAAATGAATTATAGTATGTAGTATGTAGGGTTCGTTCCCCGAACGAGCCGATGACGGGACGTACCTCAAAATATCAATTCAAGCCTTATTCAATCGGATACGAGTTTGCTCCAACTATCTGTCTTCTCCTTCTAGTTGCATACGCAATAGATCATTGCGCCCGGTGCTCTACACCGGGCGTGTCCATTCGTGATTTTCTTGGTATAAATGTCAATGAGCACTTCATGTCAATTGATATTTTGAGGTACGTTATATACTAAAAGATCAAAGGGATATAATCCCC
>CAYUYB010000403.1:0-2545 GCA_964449025.1 uncultured Desulfobacteraceae bacterium | reverse complement strand
GCGGGGCAATGATGATCATGAACATGGCGAAATACAGAAGTCTCACCCCTGAGCAGCGGGACATCCTTAACAGGGCTATGATTCAGGCGGAGATAGACGGCGCGGTGATGTTCACAGAGACCGTCGAAAAGGTAAAAAAGGATATTTCTGCCGCCGGCGTGAAGATTATCCACCTTTCTCCCGCCGAATCCAAGGATTTCTATCTTGACTATCGAAACGCCATGTGGCAGGAAGACATTCGCAGATGGCCCGACATCGCCCCCAAATTGAAGGCCTGGCTTGTTGATCCCGGTTTTCAGAGGGCGAATTGAAGCCCTCGTCGTGCGCGGCATTGACCCTGAAAAAAGACCGGCGGGCACAACCTGCCAGCCGGCTCTGTTTAATATGGACAGGTAAGATATGAATGCCCTGCGCAAAGCAGAGATCATCTTCGACAAAATAATTGACTACATGCTCATGGCAGCCGGTGCCATTGTGGTCATGGACGCCCTAGCCGTCTCCGCGGATGTCATCTTGAGAAAGGTCATCGGCTTTACATGGGCACCCCTGTACGAGATCATCACCTACAGCCTTCTTTGGATGACCTTCCTGGGCACAACGGCGATCATGAGAATGAACAGCCACGTAAAAATGGACTCCCTCACCAGTCAACTGCCCCGTAAAACAGAGGCCCTGCTGAACACCATTACCCATTGCGTCTGCGCGCTGCTGGCCGGCGTAATGCTGTTTTACACCATCAAACTGACAATAACGGATTATAGTACCAATTTTGTCCTGGCGTCCATACTGAATCCACCCAAATGGCCCATCGAAATCATCATCCCCATTGGGTTTTTTATGTTGTTTGTTCAGATCATCAGGAACACCAAGGTTTTCTTTGAGAAGTACAGGGCCCTCTCCCGGCCTGAGAGGCCCGCCCTCGATCACCAGTTCCCCGGGGGTAAGATGTTGTCTCAAGATTGACCGGAGGTTTTGCCGTGGAGTGGTATCTTGCAATACTGTTGATGTTCGGTTTGCTGGTCGCGCTAATGGTGACGGGCATGCCCATATCTTTTTCCTTTATATTTATCTGCTTAATCGGGGCATACCTTTTCTGGGGAGGCGAAGCCGGTCTCGAACAACTAGCCGCGAGTTTTTACAGCTCGGTGACCAACTATAACTTTCTCCCAATCCCCCTGTTCATTCTAATGGGAGATATCGTTTTTACCTCCGGAACCGGGACACGCCTCATTGATGCGGTAGACCAGATCCTCGGAAAGGTGCCCGGAAGACTGAGCCTTCTTGCCATCGCTTCCGGTGTCCTCCTGGGCACCATGATCGGCATCAGCGGGGGGTCGATCGGCATACTCGGCAAGGTTCTGGTGCCGGAGATGGACAAACGGGGTTATGCGAAAGCCATGACCCTGGGTCCCATTGTTTCGAGCGGCACACTCGCGATCCTCATACCTCCCAGTGCATTTGCCGTTTTCCTCGGTGCCGTCGCGCAGGTATCAATCGGCAAGCTCCTCTTTGCCATTATCGTACCCGGTCTTATGGTAGCCACGCTGTTCATAGGCTACATTATCATCCGCTGCGCGATCAATCCGGCCCTGGCCCCCAATTACGAGATCCCAGCCGTGCCTCTGCCGCAAAAGATCAGGACAGGATTCACTAAGATAGCCCCCATCGTTCTGGTGATCTTTGCGGTCATCGGCAGTGTCTTCACAGGCATCGCGACGCCGGGGGAATCGGCCGCCCTCGGGGTCATCGCGTGTTACATCCTTGCCGCGATCTACCGGAAGCTCTCCTGGGAGACCATTAGGCTTTCCGCTCAGGACACCATTCACGTGACGGTGATGATCTTCTTCATCGTCGTCGGATCAATAAGCTTTAGCCGCATACTCGCCACCACCGGTGCTATTTCCACGCTGGTCTACTGGGCAACAGGTCTCGACGTTCACCCTATCTTGCTCGTAATCGCCACCCAGATAATCCTTGTCTTTCTTGGTGCGTTCATGGACCCCGCAAGCATCGTTATGATCACCACTCCTCTCTTCTTCCCCCTCGTAAATGCCCTCGGTTACGATACGCTGTGGTTTGCCGTCATATCGTTGATGAACATACAGCTCGGCCTTATCAGCCCGCCCTTCGGGCTGGACTGTTTTACCATGAAAGCCATCACCCCGGAGGATGTGACGCTAGGGGACGTCTTTAGATCGTCTCTGCCTTTCATGTTGTTGGGCTTCCTGACGGTGGCCATGATCATGGTATTCCCTCAGATCGGGCTCTGGTTACCCAATCTTATGGCAAAATAGCGGTATATCTGGATAAGGGCGGCTCTGACATCGCGCATGTCCAAACGGAGATCAGTCAGAGGCGGAGTCCTTGATTAAATAACGTCCATTCGGAAACAGGCCGGTCTTTTAAAACTCAAAAACTCGTTTGAAAGAAGAGACATAATCTTGATCTACACAATATCGCATAAAAACCCGGACCTTCTTTTGAAGCTCTTTTTGGATAATTTATCTATTGGACATCAGATATATGTTTTCAATTATAGTTATTC
>CAYUYB010000402.1:0-2558 GCA_964449025.1 uncultured Desulfobacteraceae bacterium | reverse complement strand
TATAATAATCAATGGTGAGGGGGATTTTGAGACCGGAGTACAGGAGGCAATGGATAAAATCTTTTATAGGATACCCCGATGACTAAGATCACTGTAAAACCACCTTTCTCGGATTTACCATATCAACAATGCGGACCGCTTATGCAGGGGTCAGATTAATAGATATTGATAAAAATTTAGCTGAGTGTCTAAAGTATAATAACTTGATGTTTAAAGGCTTTTTCTATAATCTTCCATTAGTTCAGGGTAACGCAGTCAATACAATAATTGATGAGACAATAAAAGATAAATAAAAAAGGGCTTACATGGCTAACAGAAAGGGCAGAAAAAAATCTGAGATTGCCGAGGAAACAGCTCATGCAGACGTGCAAAGGAAGATCATTTATGACAGCTCTAACATTCGCCGTGTTTACGCCAACGTAGCCAGACTATCCGCCGGCCAGGAAGAAGTTGTCCTTCAGTTTGGGATACGTCAATCCTCGGATACCTCGGAGAGGGTGGCCGAAGTCCGATCAATTGCCTGTATCATATTAAACCCCTTTGCGGCCAAGCGCCTTGCTTTATTGCTTGATAGTGCCCTTCAGGATTATGAGGCTAAATACGGTACGTTAGAGGCGGAACCCCGTCAGTCAACCGGAACAGGTGAAAAGGCCAACCTTCTATTTCAGCTTGTTAAAGAGCTGGATGTACAAATTGGTATTGAACGTTCTTTTAAGGTCACCAAGAGCAATATTCTTTCGAATCGCTTCCTGCTGGGCACGAGTAAGAAGGCCATAGGAGAGAACGCCCAGGAAAGGATTCGGGACATATGTGTTCGCATGGATATGCCGGAAGGGTTTTTAGAAAAGCTTGATGAAAACCTGCCCGATGCTGACTACATTCATTTTGGTTTTGAGGAACAGGAAAACGCCTGTATTTACAAAATCTACCTGGAATTCTATGAGAAAATTGAAAAAGAAATAAAGGTCCGGCCTAAGGCGTCTGACCATTTCCTCTTACACAGGGGCTTCAAGTGGGTTGTATCAGACAACACCAGAAAGACAATCACCGACTATACCTTGTATCCTTCTCTTTCTCTTGAGAGAATAATGAAAAAGCTGTCTAAGATATTAGACCCCAATCAGCAGGGCACGGTTATCAAACTGGTGAAGGATATTCTTGGCCTCGCAATGAGGAGAGTCCCTCACATTGATATCCTATATCTGGAAGTCACGGAAGGAGATAATCCGAGAAAATCCTTTGATATAAATATGTACAGGGCCAATCTCCAATTATGTGAATTATACCCTTTTTTAATTGAAATGTGCCGGTACTTTTCCATTGATCGGGGGCGGTTTTATACCCTGTATAAGTCGATAAATCAGAAGACCTTCGGACATCTGTCAGGCGGCGTTGACCGGGAAGGGATGAGTTTTCTTACGGTTTATTACGGGGTGGAAAAGATTACAGGACGCGAGGCTAACCTTAGTACCCCTTCGGAAAATCTTCACATTGCCGAAGCCAGGCCGGGCATTTATTCCTCTGAGATGCCGCCTGTAGCCGGAGTGGAAAGGACAGATCAAAGGGCCAGTTTTTTGTTTAAACTTGTAAATGAACTGGGTGTGAATATAGGTATTGAACATTCTTTTAAGATTTTCCGGGAGACCCTGATATCGGAGCGTTTCCTGATTGGTTTCAAAAGAGCAGATTTGTCTGGGGAAATACATAAGAGAATAATAAATATCTGTAGAGAAATTCACATGCCGGAGGATTTTCTCAAGGACTTTCAAGAGAAACTGCCTGAATCCAATATTGTGCTTTTTGGTTTTGAGAAAAATAAGACAAGCCGTCTTTACAAGTCATACCTGGAGTTTGGGGACAGGTTTGAAAAGATGAGATGGGATAATCCGGACCGACTTAAGCCTTTTTTGATACACCAAGGTTTCAAGTGGGACGCGTCTGATAACAGGATTAGTACCAAGGCGGAATATACCTGTTTTCCCTTATTTTCAGTGGAAAATATGCTGGAAAGACTACCGGGATTCTTTTATGACCGGAAGCGTAAAAGACCTTCTGAGATTGCCGAAGGTATTTTGAAAGTCGCTTCCCAAAAAATCGGGCATGAAGAGTTCCTATATTTTGAAGTGAGCGAGGAAGGTAACCCGAGAAAATCCTTTGATATTAATATGTACAGGGCTAATCTGCGGTTGAGCGAACTATATCCTTTTCTATTGGACATCGTGGGACACTATTCGATTCCTGATGAGAAATTCCTCGCCCTGTATGAACCGGTAAAGTCCCAGATATTTGGACACCTGTCCGGAGGCATTGACAGAGAGGGGAGGGATTTTCTCACCATCTATTTTGGGTTGAAAGGAAGCACTACGAGCCTTATTGACAAATGACCACGTACTCCAGGGTTGATCTCAGTACATATATTGTTATATCCGTCTGGTTCGGCTGTAACAATGACTGCATCACCTGCATGCTGTCGGGGATGAGGGAACGGCTTCCTCCCGTTGGCTTTGAAAATTTCAAGAGAGTGCTCTTGAATATCAGAAAAGGAGGCAGGTATAAGA
>CAYUYB010000401.1:0-2566 GCA_964449025.1 uncultured Desulfobacteraceae bacterium | reverse complement strand
CCCGGCCTTGACACGGAAGGAGATATTCTTGAGGATTGGTAGTTTTGTGTTATATGAAAAACTTACGTTCCTGAATTCGATATGGTCTCTATGCCTGAGAAGGGGAATTGCCCCCTGTTTATCTTTTATGTCAGCAGTTGTCGCCATTATGCCGAATACACGTTCGGTAGCGCCCTGAAGCGTCTTTAGATTATTATTTATCCTTGCCAGGTTCTTCACTGGTGAATATACCCTTGAAAAGGCGTAGAACATGGAGACTAATTCGCCTAGAGTATGATGAAAGTAGATTTTGCCCACAATCAGCGCAGCTGGAAGAATGAGGAACACAGTCGAGTCCATCATGGGTCCGAGACCAAGCTGCCAGCGATTCCAGTGCATAATCTTCTTATAGAGATTATCAACCCGTTCCCGGAATCTTTCTGATTGGATTTTATCGATACAGAATCCCTGTATAACCTTCAGGCACAGAAGTGTCTCCTGATATGCGGAAGTGACATCGGCCGTGGCGTCTTGAACCCTTGTGGAATGCTTTTTTACCTTCCTGCCAAACAGACGAATAAGACCGGTTATGATAGGGATGGTAATAAACACGATGAGGGTAAGTTTATAATTCATGATTAACAGATAGATGAGAAAGGCTACTATCGTAAGGGGATGCTGGACAAGGCCTATCAAAATATTGGCAATATTCGCCTGCATTACGGTCAGGTCGGCGGTAGAACGGGATATCAGCACCCCTGTTTTGTATCTGTTATAGAATCCCTGATCAAGGGAGATGAATTTATCGAACAAGTCTGATCGTAGAGATTTAATCGCCCTGTTTGAAAAGGCCACCGCGGACAGTTCGCTGAAATATAAGGTGATTGATTTGAACAAAACGGATAATAATGCGATGAGTGTGAGAAACAGCAGAAGAATATTGGGCGAAATGTTTTCTAAAACAACCAGGTCCGTGCGGTGCAATTTTAAAAAAGATCCAGGTTCGAAGGCCACCCAGGGGATTTTCCACACCACCGGATCCGAACCGGTTTTCATGCCCTCATCCACAAACGGTTGGAGAAGATACGCGGGAACCACAACAAAGATCGCCGAGATAGCGGTCAGTATAATCGCGCATGCTACAAGAGCACGGTGTTTCCTGACGTAAAAGGCGATATCTTTTCCTAAGATTCGATTCAGCATCTTAAAGATCAAAATTCCTTGTTCATGACTCTTGCAATCTAAATTCTAAACTCTATCTCTCGGCCCAGGGTCTTTTACCTAGGGCAATTATTGGCGGAAGAGACTTTAATTATTCTAGACCTATTCTATTTGTATAAAGGCAATATTGTCAATGGAATTGGTGAAAAAGCGGACTATCTCTCCACACGCATAATCATATGGATACCGGCAAGGGTAAATAATAGATTAGGTATCCAGGCGGAGACCAGGGGAGGCAGTATACCTGACAGGCCAAGAGATCTTGCAAATCCCACGGCAAGCATATAGAGGAAACACAGCCCAACCCCTATGGCTACAGCGAGAGGCATTCCGCCACTCTTTAACCATAGAGCGACGGGGATCCCCATGATAGACAGGATAAGACTTATAAGTGGAAACGACAGCTTGAGATTAAGATCGACCAGATATTTTGTGTTGTCGTAGCCTTCATTACCCACCGTTAGGGCATATCTCTTAAGTTGTTGATAGCTCATGTCTTCCGGTTCTTTTATTCGCCGGGTGAAGGTATCAGGGGTCTCGGCGATTTCAAGGAATAGTTCAGCAAAGCTGGTGAGCTTATAATCTCCATCTTCCTGTAATTCTTGGATAATCCCGTTCTCAATCTTCCATACCCCATTCTGCCATAGGCCCCTTTTGGCCTCTATTCTTTTGACCAAGTGAAAATGCCTATCAAAGAAGTAGAAAGCCGGGTTTTGCATGGTATTGGAGACACCATCGAAGTGTCTTATCCAGTATATGGCGTTGGGGGCTTTGTACCAGATCTGATAACTACCGTAGAAGCGTGTGGGGTCCTGTTTGTCGACCTCGATATCCCAGATCTCATTGCTCTTTGAGCTGGCATAAGGGACGATTAACTCGGAAAATAGAAAGGAGATAATACTTACACCAACAGATATTATGATGATGGCCAGCGAAAGCTTGAGAATGTCAATGCCACAGGCCTTCATGGCGATAAGCTCATTATTTTTCTTCATTATGGACAACAAGACAATAACAGCTATTAATGTTGCGACAGGTATCATCTGCACAATTATGTGGGGGGTTTTATAGAAAAAATATGAGGATATTGTGACCATGGATACACTTGCCTCTGCAAAATTATCCAGCTTTTGCACAAAATCGATCAGCAAAAATAAAGAAGTAAATATAAAAAGACACAGGATGAAAAGCCAGATAAATTCCCTGAGAATATATTTTGGTATAATTTTCATTGTTGTTTTTATCGGGGCCTCATAAAACTACTGCCATTCCAACCATAAATCCTTATTATGGAGAGAATCGCCGGAAGAGGAATCTTACGCTAAGACAATATAGCAATTCTACCAGTTATTGTCTGCTAATACAT
>CAYUYB010000400.1:0-2579 GCA_964449025.1 uncultured Desulfobacteraceae bacterium | reverse complement strand
TCCAGTCCATAGTGGCCTCTCCATTATGGACTTCCCCCATTTTGTGGACCTTGCCAGTATAGAAAAGCAGTCTTTCGGTAATAGTCGTTTTTCCCGCATCGATATGGGCTATAATACCTATATTTCTAATCTTTGTAAGTTTATGTTCGGATAACATATCGCAGTCCCTTGCATTATCTTGAACCATCCCAGGGCCTTTTCTGGTCAAAGGGGGATGATAACTGGCTGGCGGATCGGTTAAAGGATCTGGGTTGACACGACGCGTAAATCTAAGTTATCTTAAAAAATGTGTCAAGCCAATTAAGATACCTTGATCCACGGGGACGGATAAAGATCTTTGTCATCATTGATAATACGCAGATCGTCTTATGGATCCGGGGAAAGGGCAGGTGGTCTTATTTTGTCAGATTCGACCGGGGAAAGGCTGATGGATATGTTCGACCTCATGCTGAATCATTTTGGGCCGCAGCACTGGTGGCCAGGAGAGACTCAACTCGAGATAATGGTAGGGGCCATACTCACCCAGAATACTAGCTGGAGCAACGTAGAAAAGGCAATTTTAAACCTGAAAACAGATAATCTCCTTTCCTTGGAGGCGCTATACTACTCCTCTCTGCCTTCACTGGCGGACCGTATAAGACCGGCCGGGTATTTCAACATTAAAGCGGGGAGGTTAAAGAACCTGGTAAATACCATTATGGATAGATATGATGGTAATATCACAGGCTTTCTCAGTCAAGAGACGGACAGCTTGAGGCGGGAGCTTATATCCATCAAGGGTGTAGGGCCCGAGACCGCGGACAGCATACTTTTATATGCAGCAGGACGTCCCTTGTTTGTCATAGACGGCTACACACACCGTATCCTGAACCGGCATGGACTTGTGGATGAACAAGTCTCATATTACGACCTGCAGGGACTGTTTATGGATAACCTGCCGGAGGATCCCGAGCTTTTCAACGAATTTCATGCACTTATGGTCAGAACAGGGAAGGAATATTGTCGGAGAAGACCCCTTTGCAATCTCTGTCCTCTGGAAGGATGGTAAAAATTATGGGGAACCCTTGAATCCTTAATAAAATGAAAATTCGAAACCCTAAGCTCGAATCTCGAAACAATATCGAATGACCAAAATTCAAATGACATAAACAACCACCCTAATTAATTTACGGAAGTAACTCTGTTTGTTTTGATATTCGAACATTTGAATTTTGAATTTGTTTCGAATTTCGTGTTTCGATATTCGGGTTTTACAATATATCAGAAAAATTCAATCTGAACACTGTATGTTTAACTAAATCTAGGTCTAACAGACAAGTATCTTATCTGGTTGATTCCCGGGGCGAGATAGTTATAATTACCGAATCGTGACGCAGGAGATATTATATGAACCCGTATATTAAGGCTATCCGGGCCCCATTTCTGGTCGGGTCCCTTGTCCCTGTTATCACAGGAACCTCGCTGGCCTTTACGGAGGGAAGGTTTTCATTGCTCGGTTTTTTGCTTGCGCTGGTCGGCGTGGGCTCCTTGCACCTGGCCGCTAATCTGGCCAATGACTATTATGATTCCAAAGGGAGTGATCCAATTAATATGAGTGCTACGCCATTCAGTGGTGGGAGCCGTGTTATCCAGGACGGAGAGTTAAGCGCAGGGGCGGTTATTGGTGTCTCAATCTTCTTTCTTGCCGTTGCCATGGCGACGGCCGTCGGCCTGTTGTATGCCGGGAAACCTCTCTCCATTCCCCTCGGGGTTCTGGGCCTCTTGGCCGGATGGTGTTATTCCGCTCCTCCTTTGCAACTGATGTCGCGGGGGTGGGGTGAGGTAGTAATCTTTTTCGCATTTGGTCCCCTTATTACCCTCGGTGCATACTATGTGAATACCGGCGTTCTCAGCCTTGACTCTTTTGCTATTGGGGTACCTCATGGGTTTCTGATCATGGCTGTTATATGGATCAACCAGTTTCCCGATTATGAGGCGGATAAAAAGGCCGGTAAAAAGAATCTTGTGGTAAGACTGGGCCCGGGCATGTCCAGGTATCCGTATTGTTTTATCATGATCGCCTCCTTTGTCTCCATTGTTTTTCTGATAGAATTGGGAAAGATTCATTATCTTATAATGCTTGCGTTTATCTCCTTCCCCCAGGCCTTGCGGGCCATGAGGATATTGTGGAAACAATACCTTTTACGTGATTCCCTGATTCCGGCGCAGGCGCTGACTATCCAGACAATCTTGAATCAGGGGCTTCTACTGTCCTTGGGGCTTATCATGAGCCGGTTTATTTATGACTAAGCTAACCAGAGAAAGAATCGCAGTTATATTGAGTGGTCTTTTATTTATCTCAATGGCTGTTATTATAGTCGGGTTCGGCCTGTTTTTTATAAAACCGGCCGAAAAAGTGGGGACGGAGCAGATTGTCACTGTCATGGACGGGGTGTCCCTGAAAGAAGTTGCAGGCTGCCTGGAAAGTGAGGGGATCATAACAAGCAAGACGATATTCATGCTTTGGACAAGGCTTATGGGATATAGCAGGCAGATAAAGGCCGGGGAGTATAGGCTCAGTTCCGCTATGGCGCCTATCC
>CAYUYB010000399.1:0-2588 GCA_964449025.1 uncultured Desulfobacteraceae bacterium | reverse complement strand
GAGATGAGAGGCAGGTCAGTAACTTATGGAGTCACAATGATCAAAAACAGCCCCAACACAAAGGAGGCTGTGGCCTTTTTACAGTATATGCTGGATCCTGAGGGAGGGCTTAAGGTTCTCAAGGAAATGGGCCAGCCTCCTTTTGTGCCTTGCAGGGTACCGACGGATGCGGTCAAATCCTTACTCCCTGAATCGCTTCAAGACCTTGTAATAATAGGAGAATAACCAAAAAAAGGATATGCCATGAAACGTGAGGCGTTTTTCTGGATATCGGTCTCCTGTGGTCTCGTGATCATGGCCTTTATCCTCCTTCCTGTCATACAGCTTCTCACTTCTCCTTCCCTGGATATGCTCAAGGAATCATTGGGTGACAAAGATGTGATGCGATCGATCTGGCTAAGCGTATACACAGCCGGAATGGCCGCGCTGATCTCCTTTGTCTTCGGCACCCCCCTCGCCTATCTGCTGGCCCGGAGCGATTTCAGGGGCAAGAGGCTTGTGGAGGCTGTCATAGATCTTCCAATTGCCATCCCCCACCCCGTGGTAGGTATTGCGATCCTGAGTGTTGCCGGGAAGAACTACTGGTTCGGGCAGATATTGGCTGAGCTGGGAGTGCGCATCATGGGGAGCGTGACCGGGATCGTGACTGTCTTGACCTTTGTGGGGATCCCTTTCTATTTGAACGCTACCAAGGCCGGGTTTGAGGCCATTTCCCCTCGTCTAGAAAAGGTCTCACGTAGTCTTGGCGCCTCCATGTTCAGCACGTTCGCACGGATTACCTTTCCCCTGGCATGGCGGAGCATGCTTATCGGCATCATCATGTGCTCCGCACGGGCTATCAGCGAGTTCGGGGCAGTGGTTATCGTGGCCTATCATCCCATGGTCGCTCCTGTATTGATCTATGAGCGTTTCGAGGCCTACGGGCTCAAATATTCCCAACCTGTGGCTGTCTGGCTTGTTTCTATCTCACTTATCCTATTCTTTCTACTGCGAATACTGACGCTCCATAAGGATGAAGAAAAATGATCGCGATTAAAGGCCTGGACATACATCTTCGGGATTTCCATCTTCTCAATATCGATCTGGAGATAACACAAAATGAATTTTTCATCCTCATGGGCCCAACCGGCGCGGGGAAGACCGTCCTCCTGGAAGCGATAGCAGGCCTTGTCCCTATCAAAAACGGTAGGATATATATAGGCGGCAAGGACGTTACCGCATTGCCGCCTGATAAACGGGGCATCAGCATTGTGTACCAGGATTATTCCCTCTTCCCCCACCTTACTGTCATGGAAAATATTACCTACGGTCTGCGCTTTCAAAAGATTGATAAAAAGGAGGGACGAGAGAGGCTCGCTGAATTATTGGATGTGTTGAACCTCTCATATTTGCAAAAACGTTTTCCCGTCAATCTGAGTGGCGGCGAAAAACAGCGCGTCTCCGTAGCGAGAGCCCTTATGGTAGAGCCCAAAGTCCTGCTTCTGGATGAGCCGCTCTCCGCGCTTGACCCAGGTTTCAGGGATGAATTGCGGGGCATGCTTAAAACACTTCACCGATCATCAAGCATCACCTTTCTGATGGTAACCCATGATTTTTCCGAGGCCCTCTCCCTTGGCAGCCGTGCCGCGGTCATGAACAACGGGAAAATCGAACAGGTAGGAGAGATAGAGGATATATTCAAAAGACCCAACTCTACCTTTGTGGCCGATTTCGTGGGCATGAAGAATCTTTTCAGCGCCGAGTTCAGAGGGACGAAAGCCCTTGTCTCAGGTCTGGAAATCGAGTTGGGAGTCACTCCTGCCAACAGTCATGGATATATAGCTATCAGGCCTGAGGATATCGTTATCAGCAGGCAAACCTTCTCATCAAGCATGAGGAATTCATTCCCCGCCGTGGTTACCGCTATCATTGATCAGGGATTTTATTATGAGGTTCGCCCGCAGATCAGAGACATAATCTTCGCCTCCCTCATCACCAAGAGTTCCCTTATCGATCTCAAAATCCGGGAGACCTCGAAGGTGATTATTTCCTTCAAGGCGGCGTCTGTCCACTTTTTTTAAATATATACCTAATATGAAGTCGATTCTCTACCTGATGTTCTTATCAAGAAACTTGGCTCATCCGGTTTGTGTACGTAAACAAATAAAAGATCCCACCCAAAATTTGCAGTGGCTTAATTTTGAAGGGTTTGCCCCACCAGGACACCCATTAGCCATCAGCGATTAGCTTTCAGCTATTTTCTCTTGATCCCCTCTCCCAACCTTCCCCTAAAGGGGGAGGGAAATTAGGTCTATTCCCTGCACCCTGTGCCTTGCGCCTTGAGCTGCCCGGCACGCCGTACCTTGTTAGCGAAGGCGACTGCGGTATGGCCTATATGCTTTTCGTCTTAAAAAGGACCAAAGAAAATTACCCGACCTTGACTATAAGGGATGCGCCAGAATCCCCGGCAGCACACCCCGCAAAAAGGCCGTATCCGCCTCCGAGCAAAGCTACCTCCTCTATAAGCTCCGCCACGAGTCTTCCCGCAGTAGGTCCTTGAGGATGCCCGTAGATCATGGAACTGCCGTAGTTATTCATCCACATCACGT
>CAYUYB010000398.1:0-2592 GCA_964449025.1 uncultured Desulfobacteraceae bacterium | reverse complement strand
GAGAGGCCAAAGAGGAAACCTCTCTGGATATTGAACTCATTTCACAGCTTGGTGCATATTCGGACCCGGCCAGGGATCCTCGATTTCATACTATCTCTGTTGTCTTTACGGCCAAGGCTGAAGGCAAGGCTCATGCCTCTGATGACGCTGTCGACATAGGCATCTTCACACGTGACGCCCTGCCCGATGCCCTGGCCTTTGATCATGACAGGATCCTTAAAGACTATTTCGAAAAATGTCCCTAAAAAAGATCAGATCCCTCACAATCCCTTTTATCTTGCTGATCCTCCTTTTCATCTCCCTCCTTGCCCTGACCAACGCCCTCATTCAGACGCCGAGGATACAGAAGGTCTTGCTGGGTCATATCTCCAACGCCATAGGATATGAATTAAAGACCGGAGACATAGAATTGAATCTTTGGGGAGGTGTGGGGATCCTGGTCCGCGACCTTGACGCGAGGTCGGTGTACGGGCGCAATAATTTCCAATCATCAAAGGTAAGGATCATTCTGGATGCCAAGGAACTGCTATGGGGGCACATCGTGCCCTCCAGCCTGCACCTGGTTGAACCTGAAATAGATATCGGCCTTGAGGATGAGTCGGGCCTTCCGGCCGGGATCGAGGGGTCCGCCGGTGAAGTAGCGCCGCTTTTCTGGATTGATGGGATCCAGTCCATGTTAATAGAGAGGGGAAGGCTTAATTTTTCGGGCAGGCCTTTTCACCTGGAGGCGTTTCATCTCGATGCCCGACAGTCAACCCCCTCTCCCCTGACATTCCAATTAAAGGCCCGGGGACGGATCGGGATTAAGGAAAACCTGGTCTCTTTTGATCTTGATGGAATAATCTCCCCGCCCTCTGAGAACGGAAAGGCCCCGTTAGTTGATATAACACTCAGAACCGGCAAGGCGCCTCTGACCTGGATCCCCTGGCCCGCGTCCATGCCGGTTAGAAGAGGTAATTTCGAAAGCGCCCTAAGAATAAAGGGAAACCTTGGGCGACACACATCGATTGTCGGAAAGATAGGCGCCACATCACTGGATTTTTCCCTCTTCAGGGGCGCCCGCCGTAAGGATCTTTTCATACCCGAGATCGCCTTCGAACTTGAGTCTGTTATCAAAGGAAAAAGGATAAGCCTTAAACCTCTGCGAATAATCACCGGGGATCTCTCCATGGACCTTGAACTCGTGCTCGACCTGGAAAATGATACCAACCCCCGCGTGGAAATGGCTGTAAACAGCGACTTCATGACCATAGAAACCTTCAAGGATCTTTGCCCTTCCCCGCTTCTGCCACGCTGGCTTGAGGATATACTCTTTCCAATGCTTGATGGCGGCGATATAAAACTGGATTCTTTAACCTTTACGGGTAGTCCCGGCCAGCTCAAGTGCCTGTGGCTGCCGGAAAACGTTCCCGCGATGTCACTGGGTTTGGTGTGTCGTAACATGGATGTGTCGGGAAAGGGTTTTCACATACCTTTCCACGACGTTTCCGCCGAGATAAGCCTTGAAGATGGTGATTTCAGTGTCTCCGGACTAAAGGCCCGTTTCGGAGATTCATTTATAAAGGACGCGGGGATTAATATAAAAGTGCTGCCAAACCGTGCCCGTTCCCTTGAGGTATTGATGAACGGCTCCTTCAATATCCAGGACCTGATCCACCAGTCAGAGATGGAGCTCATATCCCCGGGGCTGAGTCAATCCCTGAAACAGTTCCGCGATCTTCAGGGTGATATGGACTGTAGTGTCATTATACGTTTTGAATCTGGCTGGGAATTCCCGAGGATACAGAGGGGCGAATTCTTCTTAAGAGACTGTTTGATGGAAAGGGAGGATCTTTTATTCCCTTTGAACTTAAAAGAGGCGGAGATCCGCTTCTATGAAAACGATGATAATATCTTCAGGGGCTCCGGGCTTTGGGGCAACACGGCCTTTGACCTGACAGGCGGCTTCCTCATGCCAGACAATAGATTGGATATTCGTGATGTGGACATATCCGCCGACATCGACATGAATCAGGTTATTCCGGCTGTCTCCAAATGGAATGAACATCCTATCAGATTCAACCGTCTGTTGCCTTTAGCACTCTCCGCGCTGAACGAAAAAGACGGCTGGTCCTGCACGGGCCTTATGGATCTGGAAGGCATCGCAGTGAACTCTGAAACATTATCCATTTCCCCCCTGCCCGGAGATAACATCATCTCTTTCAGATTAGGAATAAACCCCCGGGCGATAGATGTTAAAGAGGTCACTTGCAGGCTCAATGATTCAGCGTTTGAAGTATCCGGTCAGTACAGTCTTCAACAAGATGGGCCTCGCCGTTTTAATGTCAGATCGGACGGATTCTCCTTGGAGGACATGGGTATTTATGCCAGGGAAAATGGAATACCGGTCAGAGGAATGGTGAAAGGGGATCTGGATATCGCTCTGTCAGCGCGACATGCGGAGGATATCAATATCAGCGGCCTGTTAGAGGGAGAAGATCTGTCCTTTGTTGTGAGCATGCTCGCGCCGCAGATAAGTGATTGCTCATTCCGGTTGAGGTTCTCAGAGAAACAGGCATTAATTGAGAGCTTCAATATGAATCTGGGCGAGAG
>CAYUYB010000397.1:0-2598 GCA_964449025.1 uncultured Desulfobacteraceae bacterium | reverse complement strand
AAAGCACCGCCTCACTTGAAGCCAGTGATTGAAGGACAATATCATGGACATCCAGGCCCGCCCTGTTAGCGCATTTAATGATATTCTGGGCCGAGGTCACAGCTCCAGTCACAATGTGTATCTTTGCCTCCAAGCGAACCCCGTACATCCCCAAAGGATTCATGATACCGTCCTGGTCATCCACGATGAATTCCTGTTCAAGGACGTGTATGACTTCTCTGTCCATGGGAATAGCCACGGCGCTGGCAGCTTCGATAACCCTTTCGATATCCTTTTTGGTTACCTCTCTCTCCTTGAGCGCTATTACCCCATGACTGTTAAATCCTTTGATGTGACCGCCCGCGATACCGGCATAGACAGAGCTTATCTCACATCCGGCCATGGTCTCAGCTTCTTCAATAGCCTCCTTAATGGAGTCTACTGTCTTATCTATATTGATCACCACACCTTTTCTGAGACCCTCGGATGGATGAGTTCCAAGACCTATGATCTCCACCGTGTCATTGACTACCTCGCCTACCACGGCGCATATCTTGGTAGTTCCGATGTCCAGACCTACAATAATATCATTCTTCATTACCCTATCCCCTTATATGAATTTCAACTCTCCTTACTGAAGGAGACAACAGCACCGTTCCGGTAATTCAGATCTATCGATTTTACCATATGGATCTGTCCCGTCTCCCTGAGGTGCCTGATTATCTTGTAAAGTTCATCCTTTTTTGTGGGCAGCTCCCTCTTCCCCATCTTGATAACGGCGCGCAGAGAAGTGGAAAAGATGGATATATCACAGTCCTCATTCACATGGATCTCTGAAAGTTCCTCATAAGACCATGCCCCTGTCTCTGATTTTAACATATCAAGCACAAAAGCCGCCGTTTCAAGCTGTGCATCCCTTATCGCCCCGGTAGGCGAGATGCCTGTTATAAGCGGATAATCTTTATTATCCGCCTCTTCCACCTCCTTGAACACTTCTCCCCGGTTATTCATATAGGACAGCCCGCCACAGACAACCACCGCGAACGGTAGTTCTCTTTCCGCATTAATGATCAACGTATGGGGGAACCGTTTTTCCAGTCTCACTGTCCTGACCCATGGATGTCTCTCCACCTTTTCCTTAATCCTATCGGGATTGATGGACAGCAGGCTCAATTCGACGTTCAGCCCCGACATATCTATTATTTCCGGCTTTATATCTTCATCGACACCCCTTATTATTACCCGCTCCAATTTAAGATAGGGAGATGACACCAGGTAACCATAGAAAGACAGAAAAAGCAGGCTCAGAGAAATCACTCCTATGGCCAGGAGAGATACCTTTAAAGACAGGGAAAAGGACAGCCGGATAATCCTCCAGAACAGTAAAGAATCCTTTTGATTCCTCCTTTTGACGGACTGACTGCCTAAGACAGACTTTCTCTTCATAGACCCACAACCTTTATTTCAGGTTCAAGAGCGATCCCTGTTTTTTCCTTTACCCTGTCCCGGGCCAGATTCATAAGCGAGATGATATCACTTGAACTGGCGCCTCCCGTATTAACAATAAAGTTGGCATGCTTGGTCGAGATCGTCGCGCCACCGATCCTTTTCCCCTTCAATCCCGCTTTTTCAATAAGTCTCCCTGCGTAATCTCCCGGAGGATTTCTGAATACCGATCCACCGCTCGGCAAATCCAGAGGTTGCGTATCCCATTTTCTCTTCAGGAACTCCTCCATCCGTCCCTTTATCTTATCCCTGTCCTCTTTATGTAACTTGAATTTGACCTTATATATTATTATTCCTGCGGGAAGAGATGTCTGCCTGTAAGAAAATCTCACCCCGGTCCCCGGCACAATATCCGGTCTTCCTTCACTGTCAACTGTCCGGACTTCCCCTACCATTGCGCCAACCTCTTTCCCGAAGGCCCCGGCATTCATAAAAACCGCGCCGCCTACCGTACCAGGTATCCCGGCAAGAAATTCCAGCCCCGCCAAATCATTCAACTCGCAATGTGACAACAATTTCGTAAGGGTCAGTCCTCCTCCAGCCCATATGCTGTCTTCCTCTTTTAGGGGCTTCTCGACACCGGCCAGGTTACCGGTGAGGATGATCACGGCCCCCTTAATGCCCGTGTCCCTTATCAGGATATTGCTGCCCTTGCCTACGACTAAGGAGGGGATACCTTCACCATGCAGGTATGAAACCGTCTGCTGAAGGAGTTCCGGTTCACGGGGAAAACAGACGGCCTCCGCCCTGCCTCCTGTCCTGAAAGTCGTGTGTTGAGCCATCGGGCAGTCGAATATTACACCCTCTGGTAGGATCCTCGTCAGTTCCGACCTCTGCTTTTTATCCATATCGTCATCCAGTATCCCCGCCATGACCCTTCCGGGGCATTGCCAGAAAATCGTCCCCCACGCGGTATATGTCACCCGCGCCCAGCGTTATGACCGTGTCACCAGGTTTCACGGTCGATAACAATAATGCCAGGATATCATCGTGGTCCCTGCCCAAAAATACGTCCTTGTGTCCATGCTCCCGGATTCCCCTGCATAGCCACTCGGAGTCCACCCCTTCGATCTGCTCCTCCCCTGCAGGATATACAGGGGCAACGACAAGTAT
>CAYUYB010000396.1:0-2615 GCA_964449025.1 uncultured Desulfobacteraceae bacterium | reverse complement strand
AAAAGATTTATCTGGGCAAAGGCAAAAATAGAAGGCGATAAAGTCATCGTCTGGAGTGATGATATAAACAGCCCCATAGCCGTGCGCTATGGATGGGCTGATAATCCGGAAGGCGCGAATTTATACAACAAAGAAGGCCTGCCAGCCTCACCATTTAGGACAGGGCCATAAGTTCCATATTCTCTGAAGCTGCCTCTTCTTAATCCATTATTCTTTCTCCCAACCTTCGTCAACCAAGCTCACAGGCTTGACAACAATATGCATCCACGATATTTTGATGATAACTGCGTTTACATAGAAGAACAATCTCTGCCAGCTCAGGACCCAATGACAGGAATCCTTATCAGTAAATTTCAGCGCAAATGTTTGACCAAAGGAGAAATACCTATGTTCAGAATCCCTCACAAATGGAGGATGGCCGCTCCTGCTTTTTTTACGGTCATGATCCTGCTTTTTGCCTTTTCAACACTATCTTTCGCTCAAGGATACAGATACAAGAGCGAGCGTGCCTGGTCTTTCGGGGTTTTTGGGGATACCCAGTGGACTTTGGGAAATCCGGATTTTGTTAAACACTGGGAAGACATACATTCTCAAGATGTATGGCGGCCCGAGAATATCGTCGATCCGGCAGGAAATAATCCAGAATTTGTTTCGGCATCAGTAGCAAGTCAGATATATGAAGAGTTCGTTGATCCCGATGACCAATATGACATCAAATTTGTTATACAGGTAGGCGATTTGACTAACTGGGCCGGCGATGACGCTATTGCCGTGGCAAATGATACAGCGGGGGTCCTTTACGACGCCGCAATCGGCTATTTCCCCATGCGTGGCAACCACGAGACCTATGGATACTGGGGTCTGAATCGAGATCCGAAGCTCACCTACTGCATCCCGGCTTTCCGGGCCAATTTTCCCCAGACCCGGGGTGAAGGTGAGACATTCGGTGCTAGAAATTTCAGCAGTCCGGTGATTGATGAAGACAAGGGTAATTGGCTCAGGGGAATGAGCTACTCCTTCGACTACGGATATTTCTGGGACAGCGCCCGGTTTCTTATTATCGACCCATGGCCGACGGGCGATTATTCCACTGAAAATAATATGGGCCATGGCATCGGCGAACAGCAATCATGGATCGACGAACGGCTGGACGTGAAAAGAAGGCGCACGGCGCACGCTTTTGTCTTTTCGCACCAGCCTCTTATGGGTCAAAACCACGGGGATACGGCTTTCGGAGACAACGTATACAGATTTCTTGAGGACCAGAAAGAATTTTACAAAAGCCTTCAGGAAAACAGGGTCGGCTACTACATCAGCGGCCACGATCACATATATCAACGCTCTGTCATTACCAGCCCCGATGAAGGGGCCAATCCTGATCTGAACGGTGAATATTCCGTGGAAGCCCTTATAGCACAGTCAGCCAGCTCAAAGTTCTATTCCCCCAAACCTCTGAACCATAGCGGTTTCGGCGATAACAGCGACCAAGAACATACTAATCAGAAGCACCGTGAAACACCTGTATCCCAGGAAATGAACAACCTGGGTTACTATGTATACACCATTGACGGGCCGCGAGTGACCGTCGACTATTATGCCGACGCGGATAACGGCTTTTTGTCTGACGCGGATTATCCCTATGACGGTAGCAACATCACCCCTGATCTCAACTTCGTCAAGAAAGAGAGCTGGGGCTACAGCCTCAACGGCAAGAAATTCCTTGTTGCGCAGGGTGAACACTATAATGTGGTCAGAGACCGCTACTGGGGAACCAGGGCCAGGATTATCGCTGGAATCAATGAAAGTGAGATATCAGATGCCTCGACTATAATCGATGACAATGGTACTCCAGAAAATCCTGATGACGACTCAGTCGTACCCGCGCCTCGCCCGCTCACCAAGGTCGTTAGCACCGGTTGGACATCGCAAGTTTTCAAGGGCCATGAACTGTACAGTGATATCTTCAGCCTGTGGGGAATGGCAGAATTGGGCACCGACCAGACCGATCTCTACGTGCTTTCCATGCGGCATGATTTTCCAAGAGATATGCTTGGCGGGAAGGCCGGAATCTCCGCTTTAAATGCCCAAGGTGAATGGGTCAATGCGGTAACGCTAAATATCGGCGAAGACAATAACCCCCGACCTAATCCCGTATTCGGGCCCTATAACCCATCGAAGCACGTGCTTGGAGACTGGGGCGTTGATCCAAAGACCAAATCCGCGTGGGCGGTTCTGGATTACAACGCGGATTTTGCAATCGCACGATTCGATAAAAAAATCCCTGCCAGCAAAAAGCCCAAACCTTATAAAAACTAAGAATGTATGTTAAGAAATAATAGATGTCTTGAGTGCGACATACCGCACAATGCCTTTCGCCATATCCGTTACGGCGATTTATGCTGATGCGAAAATTCACCATCAAATATTCAAATAACTCATATTAGCACAGGATTTTGGTATAATTCTGCCGGTCACCGGAGCGAAGGCGTGTCTCTTTTATGAGTGACTATCAAGAGGGCGCTGTTATTTCAGGGGTTACGGCTGGGGGACCCCCTGGCCCCGAGCGGACGCGAGGGGAACAGGGAGGGGGTAGGCATCCCACGGCCGTAACTCAT
>CAYUYB010000395.1:0-2616 GCA_964449025.1 uncultured Desulfobacteraceae bacterium | reverse complement strand
CCAACGGGACGCGGCCGGATTGCTCCCGCGGAACCCTGGTCCGCGAGAGACGCCCCCGGCAGAGTTGCCGCCATACCTGCCAGTGTCATTGTTTTTATAAAGTCTCGCCTTCCTACGTGTATCGTCTTTTGATTCGCGCCGGTCACCTGAGCCTCCTTGTTTTTACTTGTCATACACCCTTTCAATAACAGCCTTTTTAACTTTTAAAAAATCCATTGTAGTCCTTACCACACCCCTCGGCCCGAACGTGACACATTGTTCTCTATCTATTCAACAGCCAGAGGCCTTATGCTGCATGTATGTCTGCCGGCCACGTTCGTCTCAACAATTTCATAAATAGCCTTTTTTAATATCATCTCTATAAGCCCCGGGCTCGGCCCTTTAGCGACTATAGCTAGAGGACCACGAGGAGTCTTTACTGGAAATGCCTTACGAGCAGCAGGCGCTACGTCTATGTCGGGCTGTATCTGCGGGGGAGCCGGCCTTATCTCCTTCCCGATAGAATACGTCGCTGAAAACAAGAAGGAAATCACAAAAATAAAGAACATAACCTTTTTCATAACCGCCTCCTGATTCAAAGTTAACCGTTTGTGAATCAAGGAACGTCTATAAGATTGTAAGCTGACATTGATGCGTAAGATAAAGGATCTAAGAAGGTTTTGAATTATAGACGTACCACATCCTTACGTCCCAATCCACTCTGTTATACAATCCTTGAGGCAACCTTGCCACGAATCTTATGCGCCTCTGTTAAGTTTACACACTGTAAACATCCTTTCATATTCCTTGAATTATGGCTCGTCTTTTAAAAAACCCAAGCACTGTAAAGCCGCCGGGTCATTCCTTCTGAACATGCACGAAATTGTCTGTTATTGGCCTGGAAATTGAATACTGCAATATTAAACCCGATTGACTAAAAACTTCAAGGAGATTCTAGAGGAAGAGTGGAGGGGGGTCGGACCAAGATAGGTATTTAAAACATCAGGAAAATATCATAAAAAAACTCCCTGTTTCTTTTCTTAAAATGCTGTTTTTGACATTTGAATAGACTCTTAAAGGACAGAAGGTTGTAAAATGGCAAGGCCAAATAGGCGCTATATCCCTGGATACGTGTGGCATATAACTCATCGCTGTCATAAAAAAGAATTTTTATTAAAGTTTATCAGAGACCGCCGCAGATGGTCCCATTGGCTTTTCGAGGCCAAGAAGCGCTATGGACTGAGCATTCTAAATTATATGGTGACCTCTAGTCAAATCCGTCTTGTGGTAAAAGATAGAGGTCAAGGTGATGTAACACCAAATTCGATTCAGTTAGTTGCTGGAGGAACCGGACAGGAATTTAATCAAAGAAAGAATCGTAAAGGGGCCTTCTGGGAAGATCGTTTTCATGCGGCGGCCATAGATACGGACAGTCATCTGGTACAATGCCTAATTTATACGGATATGAATATGGTTCGTGCCGGGGTTGTGGGGCATCCATCAGAGTGGCTATTTAGCGGATAAAATGAGATTTTGGCGCCTCGTGAAAGATATGCACTCATTGATTATCAAGGATTGAAGGATCTTCTCAATTTTAAGACGATGCAAGATCTGGCTAACGCATATCGAGGATGGATTGAGGAAGCAGTAAATGGTAGGGCATACTTTAGAGATAGAAAATGGACAGAGAGCGTTGCTGTTGGAAATGAGATCTTTGTAAAGGCTACCAAGGAGAGGTTCGGCGTCATAGAGGGTGAAAATAGCAGTTTAAGGGTTGAAAATACTTATTTCTGGTATAACATACCAAGCATATTGAATGCATAGTTTGGTACGACCCCAAACCGAAACCGAATCGGTTGCTTGAAAATTCACTTTTACAGATAAGGAGATACAATATGAAAAAGCTATACTGTACATTACTTCTCACTACCTTTTTTATGCTGCTGACAGGTACTGCCTTTAGTGAGCAAGGAAAGGGATTAAATGTTATTATTACCTCGTCAGACCGACAAGCGCAAATGATGGCGATGGTTTTGTCTGTTCAGGCTATTAAAGAACATGCCAAAGAAATAAATATAGTGCTATGCGGGAGCGCCGGTGACCTCACATTGAAATCAACTGATACAGAGACCTTCTTTCCCTCAAAGAATTCACCAACTATGCTGCTAAAGACGTTGCTGAAATTAGGGGCCTCTATTCAGGTTTGCCCCCTTTACCTCCCAAATACCGGGAAGACTACTGATGATTTGATCGATGGAATCACGGTAGCGGAACCTTCTATTATTGCAGCTAAGCTTCTGGATAATGACTATGAAAATCTGGGATTTTGACAGTAAAGTCAATTAAGTGAAGGGCGAGGCTGTACTTCAGATCATCGATCGATACTCTTTTCATTTTTTGAAGTACATCGCCCGATCCCGAGATTGTTTGTCTTGTTAGGCATCGATATTCTATGAATCAAGGGACGTCTATAAGACTATAGGTTGACATTGATGGGTAAAATAAAGCCCCTAAGAAGCTTTTGAACTTACAGACGTCCCTATTCGGCACTGACCAAAGCCCGTGTAATTATCACTTATCGCCTTTTGCCATTGTCATGGTGTATTCGGATGTAAACATCAGGTTCGTGAAAATTAT
>CAYUYB010000394.1:0-2622 GCA_964449025.1 uncultured Desulfobacteraceae bacterium | reverse complement strand
AACTCGATTATAAGCTGCTCCTGTATAGGCATAGTCAGGTCTTCCCTGTTGGGAAGGGACGTTAAGGTTCCCCGGAACTTCTCTTTCTCTATGTTTATCCAATTTGGGACACCTCGCCTTACCAGGGTCTCCATGGCATCCAAAATAATCTTTATTTTTCGGCTACTTTCCTTGACCTCGACAATGTCTCCCGGCTTTAGCTGATAAGAGGGGATATTCACCTTTCTGCCGTTAACTAAAAAATGATTTTGCCTGACGAGCTGCCTTGCCTGCCTCCTTGAAGACGAAAATCCCATTCTGTAAACCATATTATCAAGTCTGCATTCGAGTAACATAAGAAGGTTTGTTCCCGTGATGCCCTTCTGCTTCTCAGCCTGGTAATAATAGCGCCTGAACTGTCCTTCCAATACCCCATAAATCCTTTTTACTTTTTGCTTTTCTCTCAGCTGAAGCTGATAATCGGAAATCCTCCCGCTACGTCTCTGTCCATGCTGACCGGGACCGTAAGGCCTCCGCTCAAAAGCGCATTTATCTCCATAGCAACGGTCTCCCTTTAGAAACAGTTTTAGATTCTCCCTCCGGCATAGCCTGCATAATGAACCGGTATATCTTGCCAAATCAGCGCCTCCTTTATTTTCATTGATCAATGTTCAATGATTGTTGAATCAAACTCTTCGCCTTTTGGGAGGACGGCACCCGTTATGAGGGATGGGGGTAACGTCCCTGATTACACTGACTGTGAATCCCTCCACCTGGAGGGCTCTCAAAGCGGCTTCCCTGCCTACACCCGGACCCTTGACCCTAACCTCGGCGGTCTTCAAACCATTTTCCATTGCCTGTTTCAGCGCCCCCTGAGTCGCCAATTGCGCGGCAAAGGGGGTGCTCTTCCTTGATCCCTTGAAACCATGCCTTCCCGCGCTGGATGACGCGATCACATTTCCCTCATTATCAGTAATGGTTATAAGCGTATTATTAAAAGTCGCGTGTATATGAATAATTCCCGAGGGAACACTCTTTCTCTCTTTTTTGCCTTTTTGCTTCTTTACCACTTGCTTTGCCATAGTTCTCCAATCAGATATCTATTTTTTCTTTCTGCCCATGATGGACCTCCTGGGTCCCTTCCTGGTTCTCGCGTTGGTGCTAGTCCTTTGACCCCTAACAGGTAGTCCCTTCCTATGCCTTAATCCACGATACATGCCGAGGTCCATTAATCTCTTAATATTCATGGATATCTCGCGCCTTAAATCGCCTTCCACCTTGTATCTCTCATCAATTATATTTCTGATGTTTGTTACCTGGCTTTCGGTCAGCTGGTCCGATTTAATATCCCAGTCCACACCGGCATCGCTCAATATACGCTGAGAACTGCTTCTTCCTATTCCATAGATATAGGTCAACGCAATCTCAATCCTCTTATTCCTTGGTAAATCTACGCCTGCTATTCTGGCCAATCTCTAGCTCCTTTTTCGATATTAAATCACCCTTGTCTCTGCTTATGCCTGGGATTATCACAGATTACACGGGTAATACCCCTTCGTTTTATTATTTTGCATTTATTGCACATCTTTTTTACTGAAGCCCTGACCTTCATGATAAAAACCCCCCGCGTTCAAGAGCAGCAAATTACCGCACTCGCCTTAATCCTTTCTTCAAAAAGCCCTCATAATTCCTTGTCAACATATGGGATTCAATCTGGCTGGCAGTATCCATTGCCACACCGACCACGATAAGCAATCCTGTCCCCCCAAAATAGAAAGGCACGTTAAGTCTATAGATCAATATCTGAGGCAAAATACATACGGCGGATACATAAATCGCTCCGCTGAATGTTATCCGGGTCAAAACCCGATCGATGTATTCAGCCGTATTTTTCCCCGGTCTGATGCCCGGAATAAATCCTCCATACTTTTTCATATTATCGGCCACATCTACAGGGTTAAAATGAACAGCTGTGTAGAAATAGCAAAAGAAGATGATAAACACAAGATACACTAAATTATAAATAATCTGTCCTGGGTTTAAAGCATTGACGATAAATTGAAGCCATGGTATCTCATTAACATTCAGAAAGCTTGCGATAGTAGTCGGAAACATGATGATGGATGATGCGAATATGGGAGGTATTACCCCGGAGGTATTAATCTTTAAAGGCAAATGTGTGCTCTGTCCCCCGTACATCCTCCTTCCCACTATCCTTTTTGCGTACTGAACCGGTATTCTCCTTTGCGCCCTTTCCATAAACACGATAAAACCGATCACGCTTACCATAAAGATAACCAGAATAATGGTAAAAAAGATGCTGATCTCGCCGACCCTAATTAATTCAAGAGTCTCCACAACCCCCGGGAAAAAGCGCGCCACTATGCCCGCAAATATGATAAGTGATATGCCGTTTCCTATCCCCCGTTCCGTGATCTGTTCACCCAGCCACATCAAAAAGGCAGTACCTGCGGTAAGGGTGATAACAGCAAGCAGCCTGAAACTCCACCCCGGCGCGGTAACTATCATGGCCCCATCAGGACTTGTCATCCTTTCCAATCCAATAGCAATTCCGAATCCCTGGATAGTGCTCAATATAACGGTCCCGTAACGTGTATACTGAATGATCTTCTTCCTGCCCTG
>CAYUYB010000393.1:0-2640 GCA_964449025.1 uncultured Desulfobacteraceae bacterium | reverse complement strand
ACCTGGCGGAGATCCGGTCCCTTGCCGTGGCTACAGAAGCGAGAAAAAATGGAATCGGGATGAAATTGGTCGAGGCATGTCTGGAAGAGGCGAGACAGCTCGGGGTTAAACAGGTCTTCGTCCTCACCTATATCCCCCCCTATTTTGAACGGACCGGGTTTCAGGTGACGGACAAATCCACCCTCCCCCACAAGATCTGGGCCGATTGCATCAGGTGCGTCAAGTTCCCCAATTGCGACGAGATCGCCATGATCCTCGATCTTTAGGCAGTTGTTGAAAAATGGATTTTCACAAGAATTATGGCAATTTAGACCGTGGGGTTTTATACTGCAACTTTTCGAGTTAGGGGTATTATAGAGAAACCATATATTCATTGTTGAGCATAAATGAAAACAAAAATACAAGCAAGTTTGACTAATTTTCCTGATGAAATCATAGAACATTGGCTGCTTCCATTTGCGGAGACAGAAGGCTGGCCACCCGTGGAAATAGATGGGACTTTAACTGGTAGATGGCGGCACTTATTAGGAACACAGACAAATCTAGATTACTGGCGAAACATTGAATGGAAAAAAGAAGAAATTGATTTACTCCCTGAAGATTTTAACGAAGCATCTCAAAAGCAGGTAATGCAGATCATTGAAAGCGCAGTATTCGGCATTCAGAATATAATGTCACTATCTATAAGAGATCTAAAAGATAGATTTAATAGTATCGTAACTTATTTTGCCCAGCATGGTGTTTTTCCCATTCCTCCTGTTTTAGTAATCGAAAATGGAAAATATAAGTTGTTAGATGGTAATCACAGAGTAGCTGCATACTTTTATTGTGCGGGGTATATTACTAAATCTCCACCTCAAGAGATTGTATTGCGCACAAAGTTGAAACAACTAGCATGGGTTGGAAAATTCAAATAAGCCCAACAAGGCAATACAGCCGATCGCTACGCTCCGGCTGATTTTTTTGTTAGATTTCATAATTGTTTTTACTCAGTATCTTAAATATGAAAGAAACATTAAAATTAAATGAGTTCATTGAGGTATTGTACCAAATAATATCGCGGAATTTTAACCCAGTAAACTTTTTGAAAGACATAAATTATCCAATAATAGAACAAAATATTGCAGATCCTAAAAAATATGATAAAAGTATAGTGATTTTATTACATTACTTCATTTGGATTATCATGTTTTCAATTATGAAACATTTTCATGATTTATATTCTGAGATATTGGATTCTTTCCTAAAACTGTGTTGGGATCGTTCAAAAGCTAAAAGAATATATGGAAACTATGACAGATTTCTTTTATGGATTAAAGAAGATTTTGCTAAATACAATAATACTCTTTTAGATAAAAATGATCCAATATTTAAATTGTCTGCCGCGGTTTTAAATAATATTTTTGAAAAAGAAAACGAAGATATTCGAGCAATAGCTCATATCGGATCTCATTTTTATGAGACTTCAAAAGCATATGATAAAATATTTAAAAAAATAAAATTGATCAAAAATTAGGAAGTGTAAACTTGGGTCGGACTAAGGTAATTGCTTTGGGATTTTATACTGCAACTTTTCGAGTTAGGGGTATTATAGAGAAACCATATATTCATTGTTAGATTCATGAATAGGTAAGATGATGGATGAAGAGAAAGCGAAAATTCTGGACGCCATTCGATCAGCTGCAAGCGAGCTTGGATCACCATTGTCGCGGCGGAAGTTTCTCTCACATTCTGGGATTACTGAATACCAAGTACTGAAGCATTTTCCAAGTTGGAAAGCGGCATTAAACGCTGCTGGTGTCGCGGTTGATAGTTCAAACGTTAAACTTGATGATCATGCGCTGCTTGAAGATTGGGGCGAGATGGTTCGAAAGAACCGCGAGATCCCGACTAGGAACTATTATCGTCGACACGGAAACTTTGGAGTCAATTCTTTCGCAAACCACTTCGGCCCATGGTCATCGATTCCAGATTCCTTTCGAGCTTTCGCACAGGGAAAGCCAGAGTGGGCTGATGTTCTTCCATTGCTGCCAGAGCCAAGGAAAATCTTAGAGCCAGCATCAGATAACACCATGAGTCCTCCGTCTTCGGATTTGGCCACGTTGAATTCCAGTGTACCCTCGCACACAAAGATGCCGGACCGACAAACCTATGGTGATCCAATTGATTTTCGTGGGTTACGGCATGAACCCACGAATGAAAATGGGGTAATATTTCTGTTTGGGATGGTGGCGAAGGAATTAGGATATTATGTTGAGGCAGTTCAGGCGGGATTTCCAGATTGCGAAGCGAAGCGCCAGATCGGTAAGGGAAAGTGGCAGCACGTTAGGATAGAATTCGAATATGAGAGTCGCAACTTCCGCGATCATGGACATCCGGCGTCCGGCTGCGACGTGATTGTATGTTGGCGGCACAATTGGGCTGAGTGCCCGGAAAGCATCGAAGTTCTTGAACTCAAACTCGTCATTCAGCAATTGTCGAAGTCAGACGACTGAATCTAACAACTGGCTGCACCGGCCCGCCGCCTGATCGTGCTTATTTTGGGGGCCAAACAATGCCAGTGGGCGGCCGGTGATCCTTACGTTAGTCTGCATAATTCAAGATGTTTCCGCATTTCTATAAAGCTGCTAATGCGGTTAA
>CAYUYB010000392.1:0-2647 GCA_964449025.1 uncultured Desulfobacteraceae bacterium | reverse complement strand
CTGTTTAAATGGAGGCGGCATATCCTCGGCCCTGATCACCTCATTCGGGCACATGATAACCAGCCGCTCTACCAGGTTCTTCAACTCCCTGACGTTTCCCGGCCAATGGTATTTTTTTAATATCTCAATCGCCTCATCTGAAAACTCTTTTGCTTCCAGGTTTGCGTCCAGGTATATAGCCTTCATGAAATCCTTGGCCAGCGGCAGGATATCATCAAGCCTTTCCCTTAGAGGAGGGACCTTTATGGGAACCACATTCAATCTATAATAGAGATCATCCCTAAATGTCCCCTTTTCTATCTCTCCTTCCAGATCCTTGTTAGTTGCCGCGATAACGCGGACATCCACATGTATGGTCCTTGACCCTCCCACCCTTTCGAATTTTTGCTCCTGCAGGATCCTGAGAGTCTTGGATTGTGCCTTAAGACTCATATCTCCGATTTCATCCAAAAACAGGGATCCCTCGTGAGCCAGGTCAAACTTGCCCTTTTTCATGACTGTGGCCCCAGTAAACGCACCTTTTTCATGACCGAAAAGTTCGCTTTCAATCAGTTCTTCAGGGATGGCCGCGCAATTTACCTCAACCATGGGTTTATTACTGCGCTTACTCATCCTGTGAATAGTATGAGCCACCAACTCCTTACCCGTTCCGTTCTCACCGGAGATAAGCACCCATGCGTTGGTAGGAGCAACGATCCTCATTTGTTCCTTCATATCCCTTATCGCCTTGCTTTCCCCCGTTATGCTGTATCGATCCTTATCCCTTTCCCTGAGGAGGCTTATCTCCTCTTCAAGTTGATAATAATTGAGGGCGTTATTGATGGACAAAAGAACTTTATCAAGCGACAGGGGTTTTTCAATGAAGTCATATGCGCCCAATTTGGTCGCCTTAACGGCAGTCTCAATAGTTCCATGCCCGGACATCATGATCACCTGAAGATGTGGATGCGCCTCTTTTATCTTTACCAGGGTTTCGATACCGTCCATACCGGGCATCCATATATCCAGGAGTACTACATCAGGCACTGCTTCATCAATCATCTCTAAGGCCCTGGTCCCGCTGGATTCACTTTGGACATCGAATCCTTCATCCGCCAGAATACCTTCCAATGACTGACGTATGTTCTTTTCATCATCAATAATAAAGACGCTTCTGGCCATTTTATTATTCTCTTAGGTCTACAGTCATCACTCCACTCGATGCTATCCCCCGGCTTAGCAGAGAGAATAAAACTTGTCACATCATCTGGAGCGCGATCATTGCCGTCCTCAAAGAGGCCCCCGGGGTACCCAAATTCTCTTTTACCATCAACAGATTATTAATCATAGTGGTTTTTGTGCCTTCATTTTCAAGGATAGAAAGCACTTTATCGGCAAGCTTTTGAGGTGTAACTTCATCCTGAATAAGCTCCGGCACGACCTCTTTCCCTGCTACCAGATTGACAAGGCCGGCGCAACGCACTTTTACCACCCTCCTGGCGATCCAGAATGAGGGCTTCGACATCCGATAGGCGATAACCATGGGCACGCCCATAATGGCTGTTTCCAGGGTGGCGGTCCCCGATGTTACCATGGCCACATCACACACGCTCAACATCCTGTAGATATCCTGGTCCCAGATAATAATACTATTATTAAGTGGTGACCTATTTACGGCAGCCCGAACGACATCACGAGAGACGGTCGGCGCCATTGGCAACAAATATTTTATGTCACGGTACCGGGAGGATAAGATTTGAGCCGCCCCCAGCATGGGCGGTAAAAGCCTTTTTACCTCTTCATCCCTGCTGCCAGGCAACAGCCCCAGTACTACACCGCCTTCCCTCAGTCCCAGATCCTTTTTGATCCCATCTTTATTCAGGTTGCGGGGTATATTGTCCAGAAGCGGATGCCCCACGTATTCGACACGCATCTTCTTTGCAGCTTGTTGGTAGAATTCCTTTTCAAAGGGCAGGACAATTACCATCCTATCAACCCGGCGGCTTATCTTCTTCACCCTATCCCTTCGCCACGCCCATATCTGAGGGCCTATATAGTACAACACCCGCACGCCGTACCGTCTAGCAATACCCGCCAGATTAATATTGAAACCGGGATAGTCTATAAGTATAAGGAGATCCGGGGGGTTGTTTTTCAAGATGAACCGCATCAGCAGGTATGCCCTGAAAATGGTAATCAATTTTGAGAAGACCTCCGTCAATCCCACCACGGCCATGTCCGCTGAGGAAACGAGGATCTCTACCCCGGCTTCCTCCATCTTCTTTCCGCCGATCCCACGGAACACGATGTTGGAACCGCTCTGTCCTCTCATTGCCCTCACCAGATTGGCCCCATGCAGATCTCCGGAGGCCTCTCCCGCTACTATAAGGACATATTTTGTTCTTTTGTCAGACACATCAAGCTGATAGGATATTGATTAACCGATATCAGGACCTCACAGGACGGAATTTTCTGCATCCTGCCTTTATTAAATCAATAACTTCGAGGGCGACTTTCAGGGCCTTCCTTTCATCCCTGTTTGTAATAATCGGCCCGACACCGTCGATCACGGACTTCACGAAATAATCTATCTGATCCGCGAGGGGATCACTGCCGGGAAAGGTCTCCTTCTCGGTCTTGAGATAAGGAAGATTAGCAAGATCTCCTG
>CAYUYB010000391.1:0-2663 GCA_964449025.1 uncultured Desulfobacteraceae bacterium | reverse complement strand
AAAAAATAAACGGTACCCGCAAATCCGTGGCCAAGGCCATTCAGGATAGGGACACGAAATTCATTCAGGAGCTAGCCATCACCCAAACGGAAGCTGGAAGCGATTATCTGGATGTCAACGCAGGGACCGCTCCGCAGAGGGAGTCCGAAGACATGGCCTGGCTGGTAACCAGCATCCAGGATGTATGCGATACCCCCCTGTGTCTGGATAGTGCCAATCCCAAAGCCCTTAAGTCCGGCCTGGAACTTATTAAGCATACCCCTATGATCAATTCCGTGAGCGGCGAAAAACCCCGTATCGAAGGGGTTTTGCCCCTGGCACTGGAATTTAAAACCAATCTGATTCTACTGGCCCTGGATGACGAGACCGGTATTCCCACTACCAGCGAGGGCCGTATAAAGATCGTGGACAAACTGGTGGGCCTCGCAAAGGCGGGTGGGCTGACCGAATCGCAGCTCTTCATCGATCCCCTGGTGACCGCCATCGGGACCGGGACCGATAATGCTATGATCACGTTTGACACCATTGGAAAGATCCGGGCGGCATATCCTGAATGCCATATTACCAGCGGACTTTCAAACATCTCCTTTGGAATGCCGCTGCGATCTCTTATCAATCAGACCTTCATGGTTATGTGCGTTCAGGCGGGTCTGGACAGCGCCATTCTAAATCCCAACGACCAAAATTTGATGGCAGTGATTCTGGCATCTGAGATGCTCATGGGCAAGGACAGGCACTGCCAGAGCTTCAATCGGGCGGTTCGTAGCGGGAAAATCGGGGGTGCGAAACACAAACAATAAGCAGGATATGTCTTTCTAACCTGTTGCCCGCGCGGTCGCGCCCTGGAAGATCCTGCTACGCCAGGAGCACGCTGGTGCTGTCCGTGATGACGACCACGTGCAAGCACAAATTGTTGCCCCAAAATTGTCTCTTGTCTTTATCCCCCCCATATGATAGATAATGACCGCTATCTTGTTCCGAATGAGCAGAGAGGTGATATAAATGGAAATAAAGATAACCAAGGCCTCACCCGACAGATTAAAGAAAAAACCGGGAGATGAGGATAATCTTGATTTCGGTTATATCTTTACTGATCATATGTTCCTGATGGAATATGAAGAAGGAAAGGAGTGGATTAATCCCCGGATTGTCCCCTATGGTAACTTCAGCATTGATCCCGCGGCAATGGGTATCCATTACGGTCAGGAGATATTCGAAGGTCTCAAGGCCTATTATGGGAAAGATAACGGCATCTACCTCTTTCGTCCCGAAGAGAATATCAAGAGGTTCAACCGGTCAGCCTCGAGGGTATGCATGCCCAACCTGGACCATGACACCTTCATGGAAGCCATGAAGACCCTCGTGATCTTGGAAAAGGCCTGGATACCCAAAAACAAGGGTACAGCCCTGTACATAAGGCCTGCCATGCTGGCCACTGAGCCCCACCTAGGCGTTCGTCCAGCCAGAAATTACCTGTTCTTTATTATCCTGTCACCTGTGGGCGCCTATTACAAGGAAGGACTGAACCCTGTAAAGATTTATGTGGAGGATAAATACGTGAGGGCGGCCGTGGGTGGCACAGGGGCGGTAAAGACCGCGGGCAATTACGCGGCCAGCATCCTGGCCGCTGAAGAGGCCAAAGAGAAAGGCTTTACCCAAGTGCTATGGCTGGACGCGGCCCAACGCAGATTTGTCGAAGAGGTGGGTACTATGAATATCTTTTTCGTTGTGCAAAATGAAGTGGTTACTGCGCCTCTTACCGGCAGTGTCCTCCCCGGCATAACCAGGGATTCTGTTATCCACCTGGTAAAGGATTGGGGTCTGAAGGTATCGGAGCGATCCCTCGCCATAGATGAAATTATTGATGCCGCCCAAGACGGCAGACTTTCAGAGGTCTTCGGAACTGGGACCGCCGCAGTGATATCTCCTGTGGGGCAGATAACCTACAAAGGAGAAAACCACGTGATAGCCGGCGGAAAGATGGGAAAGATATCCCAGAGGCTTTATAATGAAATTGTCGCCATCCAGTACGGCGAAAAAGAAGATCCCTACGGCTGGAGGGTAAGAATATATTAAGGGATAATAGCCCCCGCGACTATCTCCGTTATATCCATAACCCTTATTTCCCCCCTTTCCTCCTTGGGTATGGCCCTTGATCCCTTGGTCAGGTTATCCTTGCACGCCGCACACGCGGTGATGATTATTTCCGCTCCTACCTCAAGCGCGTCTCGTACCCTTTTAACCGCCATATCCCTTGCCAGGTGATAATCGTTCGCCATAACCAACCCTCCTCCCCCGCAGCAACGAGCAAAGAGCCTGTTCTTTTCCATCTCCACCAGGTCTAAACCGGGGATATTCTGCAGAATATTTCTCGGCTCCTCGAATATGTGGAATGTCCTTCCAAGATCACAGGGGTCATGGTAGGTCACCTTCTTTTCGATACCGCCATTCAACTTTATCCTGCCTTCCCTGATAAGCCTGTCCAGATAATGGACCGAATGATACACCTCCAGTCCAAGGTCCCCGACCCGGGGATAGAGCTTCCTGAAGGTCTTATAGCAGCCAGCACATGGTGTTACCAGTTCTTTGGCCCCGAAGGCCTTTATTTTCTCAATCATCTTTTCAACATGAGGCTCGAAATCATCAGAGCCCATGAGAAACAG
>CAYUYB010000390.1:0-2686 GCA_964449025.1 uncultured Desulfobacteraceae bacterium | reverse complement strand
GGCCTGTGGAGGAGTACAGTTTCAAGGACGATATCTATATAAGATATTTTGCCGGGGCAAAGCTGAATGTAACCTATAACTGTCTGGACCGTCACCTGAATACCTGGAGGAAGAATAAGGCTGCCTTGATATTCCAGGGAGAACCTTTGGAGGAGTCCGTGACATATACCTACCAGCAGCTGCACCGTGAAGTATGCAAGTTTGCCAACGTGCTGAAGAATCTGGGGGTCAAGAAAGGTGACAGGGTCGCCATATATCTGCCCATGATTATGGAGCTTCCGGTGGCAATGCTGGCCTGTGCCAGGATCGGCGCGATCCATAGCATAGTGTTCGGGGGGTTTAGTTCGGATGCCTTGAAGGACAGGATACAGGATTGTGAGGCCGAGACACTCATCACCTGCAACTGGGGATATCGATCGGGCAAGGTCCTTCCCAGCAAGGGGAATGCCGACGCCGCCCTGGAGAAATGCCCGACTGTCAAGAAATGTATAGTAGTAAACAGGATTGACAAGGAAACCGACATGAAGGAAGGCCGTGATTATTGGTGGCATGAGCTGATGACAGACGCCTCTCCCTTTTGTGAACCCGAAGAGATGGATGCGGAGGATCCTCTTTTTATCCTCTATACCAGTGGGAGCACGGGCAAGCCCAAAGGCGTGCTCCATACGACCGCCGGTTATCTCCTCTACACCGCGATGACCATGAAATATATCTTTGACATAAAGGATGAAGATGTGTACTGGTGCACGGCGGACATAGGGTGGGTTACGGGACATAGCTATATCGTTTATGGGCCTCTCAGCGTTGGTTCAACGTCCATCGTATTTGAAGGTGTGCCCAATTATCCTCAGCCCGACCGTTTCTGGGAAGTGGTAGAAAAATATGGCGTCAATATATTCTACACGGCCCCTACGGCCATAAGGGCCATCATGAGGAATGGCGATGAATGGCCGAACAAGAGGGATTTAAGCAGCATTAGGCTGCTGGCCAGTGTTGGTGAACCAATCAATCCCGAGGCATGGATGTGGTATTATAAGGTGATAGGAAAGGAACGTTGCCCCATCACGGATACATGGTGGCAGACAGAGACCGGAGGACATATGATAGCCGGGATACCGGGAGCCATGAAGATGAAACCGGGATCAGCGGGGTTTCCCTTCTTCGGCGTGGATCCGGTCATATTAAGGGCCGATGGGTCCGAGGCGGATGTGAACGAGGGAGGCCATCTGTATATCAGGAAGTCCTGGCCGGGTTTCATGCGCACTGTCTATGGGGATCCTGACAGGTTTAAAAGTCAATACTTTATCCAGACCCCCGGTTTTTACTTCACCGGTGACGGCGCTAGAAAGGATGAAGATGGCTTTTACTTTCTCATGGGCCGAGTGGACGACGTAATAAACGTCTCCGGACACAGGATGGGAACCGCCGAGATAGAAAGCGCCCTCGTGTCTCATGATGCCGTGGCGGAATCTGCTGTTGTCGGATTTCCACATGATATAAAAGGGCAGGGGATATACGCGTTCGTTACCTTGAAGTCCGGGTTTGAGCCATCTGAGGAACTGAAAAAGGAACTGGTTAAGCATGTAAGAAAAGAGATCGGTCCTATAGCATCTCCTGATAAACTTCATTTCGCGGACGCACTTCCGAAGACCCGCAGCGGAAAGATCATGCGCCGGATACTTAGGAAAATAGCTGAAGGACAGATAGACGCCCTTGGGGATACCTCGACTCTGGCGGAACCGGATGTGGTCAACAAGCTCATCGCGGGTAAACAATAAACAGTAAGAAATGATTACAAAGAGGCTCCGCCTCTTTGTAAAATCGCAGGGGAACTCCCGCGGGCGGTTTATCAGAACCGCATGCGGGGTTCTCTCGAATTAGAGTTCCGGATTCACTAAACAATATTTTGCTGATAAAGGGAAGACACATGAATAATAAGATAGAAACCTTGGCCAATCCGGCCCCGCTGGGGCTTATGGGTTTTGGGATGACAACTGTTTTGCTTAATATTCACAATGCGGGATTCTATCCTCTGGATACTATGATCCTTGCGGTAGGGATCTTCTACGGGGGGATCGCCCAAATCATCGCAGGTATTTTAGAATACAAAAAGGGCAATACCTTTGGAATGACAGCCTTTATTTCCTTCGGTTCTTTCTGGCTTACACTCGTTTTCCTGCTGGTGTTACCTAATATGGGATGGTGGGATTCCGGCCTGAACAACCTGTCATTTGCTCTGTATCTTTTTATATGGGGCCTCTTCACATTGGGTATGTTTTTCGGAACCTTGAAGCTTAACCGGGCGTTACAGGTAATCTTTGGTTCCCTGGTTATACTTTTCTGGTTACTCGCCATTCACAATATAACAGGAAATAGCACCGTTGGTGTAATCGCGGGATGGGAAGGTATTTTCTGCGGGATGTCGGCCTTTTATACTTCTATCGCAGAGGTCCTCAACGAGATTAACGGAAGGACAGTATTACCCATAGGAGATTGAGAATAATTTCCTGTGTTTTTTTTGCGGTAAAAAGCAACTGATACGCCTGTTTCCGGTATGAAGCTGGAATAGAATACACCCATTGGAAGGCCGACTATATTGGTATGAGTTCTGGAACACACAATCGATTTCAGGCATTTCGCATTTACAGCTGGTAAAGCTTCTTACTGACACCTACCCCGAACCCTT
>CAYUYB010000389.1:0-2693 GCA_964449025.1 uncultured Desulfobacteraceae bacterium | reverse complement strand
AGACTCCGATCAAGCAACATTATGGTTGGCCGTTTTCTACAAATAACCCAAAGGCGAAATTCACATAACAAGGCGTTCAAGCCGACTACGCTAAGAGCCGCGGGTTGACTCCAGCGTCAGACTCACAGGGCTGAAAAAACTGAAAGGACGACTAATTATGAGTGGTTATGTATTGATTCACGGAGCGTGGCATGGAAGCTGGTGTTGGGATAAAGTTATTCCCCTGTTAAAAAAACCGGGGCATACTGTGGTTGCGCCTGACCTGCCGGGACACGGGAGTGACAGGACTCCTATTCCCGAAATCACCTTACAGGCTTATGCGAATAGGGTTTGCGAGGTGCTTGACGCGCAGTCTGAGCCGGTGATTCTCGTCGGTCATAGTATGGGAGGTGTCGTCATCACCCAAGCCGCTGAATATCGACCGGAAAAGATCAAAAAACTCGTTTATGTAACGGCCTTTCTGCTTCAAAATGGTGAATTTCTGCTTCAGTACGCTGAACCTGATAAGGATTCGCTGGTCCTTCCAAATCTGATTATGGCAAAGGACCAAAGTTACGCTACCATGAAAGAGGATGCGCTTATAGAAGCTTTTTATGGAGATTGTTCCGAAGAAGACGTGAAAAGGGCGAAGTCGCTTTTGGTTCCCCAGGCGGCGGCTCCCTTCGCTACGCCGGTTACCACGACTCCGAATAACTTTGGTCGCATACCTAGGACTTATATCTCCTGCACTCGTGACAGGGCAATTAGCCCTCCAATGCAAGAAAAGATGTACAATAATTTACCATGTGAAAGGCTTATCAAGATGGATACCAGCCACTCGCCCTTTTTGTCAGCTCCTGAAGAGCTGGCAAGCTATCTTCTTTCACTATAACTATCTGGCTGATGGGATTTCATTGATATCTAATTGCAAAAAAGTTCAACCGCATAGAAAAACAGCGAAACTCTAACCAAGCGCCTGGAGCCGACCGCCGTGAAGCATGTTGCATTTCCTTAAATCCTTGGCGCGTAGGCTCAGGCGCAATGGTTATGTTTTAAGAATGAATGAAGGCAAATATATGCTTTTAAATACCATCATCGGAAAACGCGAACAAAAAGCTAGGTGTTTGTTTATTATTGCTTCCTTGCCGTTTTTTCTACTTTCACTGTGGGGGTATCAATACGGGGCTTTCATATTTTATTTTATTCCAGGCTTAATATGTATAGCCCATTTTTTCTATCCCACGATTCTCGGGTGGTTCCTAATATTATGTCTATATATCATAGGATCATGTGTATATATATTCGCTGCATTAAAAGACATCTTCAAGATAATCAGGGACCAGGGGTCCGCTATTTTTGTTGATTTTGACGACACTATTCTTTTCTCAATCTTAATCCTATTGATAATCGCGTTAACGATCGCTCTTGTTAGATCGCGGCCTGTTCGATTGAAAGATCAATAACCTTGAAAGATGTTCATGTCTGTCGCTAATGGCAACCTTTAAACAATGAAAGGATTTAAAGTGATAGAAAGGGTTATTCTTCTCTCTTTTAGTTTTTTATTCTCGGTCCAGGTCTTCGCGCAATGGTCCCAAGAGGATAGGGAACGCATAAATAAGATGAGTCGAGAAGATCATCAACTGATGATGGAGAAGCTGAATATAAAGGAACTGCGCCCCGGCCCATCCGCGGATCCTGAGGCACCCAATGCCGCCAACACCGATGAGTCAAAGGCAACGCCGTATGAGTCGTTACCGGACCCGTTTTTATTTAACGACAATACGATCGTCAAAACAACGGATCAGTGGGAAAAGCGCAAATTAGAGATCTTCGAAGATTTTAGTAGAGAGATATATGGCCGAGTTCCTGAAAAAACACCAGCCGTATACTGGGAAGTCGTAAGTAAAAAAGATACGGTTAACGGCGATTACCATGTAACCACGAAACAGCTTGTCGGGCATGTAGATAATTCTGGATATCGGGCAATAACAGTCGACATACAAATGACACTCACAATTCCCGGAAAGATAACCACACCCGTGCCGGTTGTTATTGAATTCGGCTGGGATATTCCAATGAGCATGAGCTTAGATCAACCGGATGGTCCAACATGGCAGCAGCAGGTTTTAGAAAAAGGTTGGGGTTACGCCATTTTGATTCCCACCAGTATCCAGGCTGATAATGGCGCCGGTCTTCGGCAAGGAATCATCGGATTGGTGAATAAAGGTGAACCTCGAAAGCTTGACGACTGGGGAGCCCTGCGGGCCTGGGCCTGGGCCGCGAGCCGAGTGTTAGACTATTTTGAAACTGATCCTGACATAGACGAAAAACGTGTGGCGATTGAAGGTCTTTCACGATATGGTAAAGCGGCAATCGTGGCCTTAGCTTATGAACCTCGTATTTCTATAGGATTTATAGGTTCATCCGGGGCCGGAGGTGCCAAAATATTACGTAGAGTCTTTGGAGAACAGGTAGAAAATCTGGCTTCCCCCGGGGAGTACCACTGGTTCGCTCCAAACTTTATGAAATATGCGGGTCCATTGACAAATCTGGATTTGCCAGTGGACGCCCATGAACTTATCGCTATATGCGCTCCAAGGCCGGTATTTATCAGCGTGGGATCGCCTGAGGTGGAAGGTCAGTGGATAGACGCTAAAGGCATGTTCCTGGCAGGAGTCCACGCCAGTCCGGTCTATGAATTTTTGGGTAAAAAA
>CAYUYB010000388.1:0-2701 GCA_964449025.1 uncultured Desulfobacteraceae bacterium | reverse complement strand
ATTATGCCCGGTAAGATCAATCCGGTTATTCCGGAAGCGGTTATACAGGCGGCGGGACAGGTCATCGGTAATGACTGCGCCATTATGTTTGGGGGACAGGCCGGGAACTTCGAGCTGAATGTCACCATGCCTTTGATAGCCTACAATCTATTACAGTCCATCCAACTCCTGGCCTCCTCCTGTACCGCCCTCGGGGATAAATGCATAAAGGGAATTGTTGTTAACAAAGAAAAATGCGCGTCCGATGTCGAGAAAAGCCTTTCCCTGGCCACCGCTCTGGTGCCTGAAATAGGCTATGACAGGGCCGCGGAAATAGCTAAAGAAGCCCACCGCGCAGGAAAGACCATCAGAGAAATCGTTAAAGGGTCCAAACTGTTATCCAATAAAAAGATCGATGAGATACTGGGAAAGAGGCATGACTTACCGAACAAGGACGCCCGCAACCGCCGCCGTCATCAAACCGGCCAAGAACCCGGCCAGAAGCGCCCTTAACCCAAACTGCACCACCTCTGGTTTTCTTTCCGGCGCGAGACCTCCTATCCCACCGATCAATATCGCCAAGCTACCGAAATTGGCAAAGCTGCACAGCGCGTATGTGGCTATGGTAAACGACCGCGGGCTCAACGCGCCCGCCTGCGCCATCTGCTGCATCTCCTGATAGGATATAAACTCGTTGAATATCACCTTTATCCCCAAGAGGCGTCCTACCAGCAGGCAGTCCTCCAAAGGCACGCCCACCAGCCACGCCACCGGCGCAAAAACAAATCCGGAGAACTCCCGGAAAGATGTCCCAGCCATGCCCAAGAAAAAGTCCAGCATCCCTATCAGCGCCACAAATGCGAGCAGCATGGCCACAATGGTCAGGGCCAATTTGATTCCGTCCTCTGCCCCGTTCGCCGCCGCTTCAATCACACTGGATTCCCCGGGCCTCATTTCGCTCCAATCTATCCTTGCGCCTGTCCTTGGCTCCTCGGTTTCAGGCACCAGTATTTTGGAGAGCAGTATCGCCGCCGGAGCACTCATTATAGATGCCGCAAGTATATGCCCTGCCTCCGCCCCAAACACCCCAACGTATATAACCATCACCGACCCGGCTATGGTAGCCATAAATCCTGTCATTACAGTGAAAAGCTCCGACTTGGTCATCTCCGCCAAGTTTCTCTTAATCGCCGTTACTGTTTCTATCCCCATGAACACGAAAAACGCCGAGGCCAGCGCCTCAGCACCGGAAATCTTCATAGTGTACTGCATCAACTTTGAAAACAGGAATACAAAGGCCTGGATCACCCGCAGGTAATATAGCACCCCCATTAAGGACGCCACGAACACCAGAACAGCCCCGATGCCTAAGGCCGTATTCATCTCGGACAGCGGCCTATCAGTCAGAAATTCCACTCCGATACTGGTGAAATCATAGAGCTTTGCGAAGATCTTTTCCGCCACCTGAAATACTCTCAGGCCGGCGTCGGTCTTCAGAATCAGCAGCGCGAACGCGAATTGCAGACCCACTCCCCAGGCCACCAAACGCCATGATATCCTCTTTCTGTCCTGCGAAATCAGGGTACAGAATCCTATTATTACGGCCATTCCCAACAGACTCGATATCCTTTCCAATTTAATCACCTTTTATCTTCTATCCTATACACCTCATCTTGCCCGGTGCTCAATATTTACCGTATGTGACCTCTTATGGCATTCTAAAGATCATCCTTAACAGGCTGCTTAGGGAATATTGCTGTCTTAGGTTGGTGTTTCTTTCATGTAATCGCGTTTAATGCCGACCCTGCCTTAAACCAATTAATCTGCTCCTCTGTCAGGGTATGATCAAGCATCATCTCATAGGTGGATCCGTCTCTTTTTTTGATGACGGCCTTAACTGGTTCCCCCGGTGTGAGATCCGCGATGTTGACGATGCTTACACGGTCGTGCTCTTCGATACGATCGTAATCCTGGTGAGAAATAAATCTTAAAGGCAGTATGCCCTGTTTTTTCAGGTTTGCTTCGTGTATCCTGGCAAATGACCTGGCTATTACAGCTTTTGCACCCAAAAACCTGGGACTCATGGCCGCATGCTCCCTGCTGGAACCCTCACCGTAATTATCGTCCCCTATGATTACGAAGCCCCCTGCATTCTCACTGTAAAACTCCGCAAGCCTAAAAAATCTGACCCCTTTTTCTCCTGTTATAACATTGGAACCCCGCCCCCTCTCACCACTGTAGGCGTTTACCGCGCCCTCTAAGAGGTTTTTAGAGATATTGCTAATATGTCCTCTGAACTTCAGCCATTTGCCTCCGGGGGATATATGGTCCGTGGTTGTCTTACCCCGGGTCTTTACCAGGACTGGCAATTCAAGAAAATCTTTTCCATTCCACTTCTCAAATGCCGGAAGGAGCTCTATACGTTCGGATTCTGGATCTATCTTAACCTCTATATCCTCCCCACCTTCCGAAGGGGGAATAAAATCCCCCCAGGAACGGGCCAGACCTTGCACGGGTAACAAGGGAGGTTCCGGGGGCCTCAGCATAAATTCAATCCCATCGTTCCCTAATAACATATCGTTCTCAGGGTTGAATCCGGTCTTCCCTGTGATCGCCAGGGCCGCGGCTAATGCCGGTGATGTCAAAAAAGCCATGGTTTCGGGGTTACCGTCATTCCTTGCCCTGAAGTTTCTGTTAAATGTGGTAAATATAACATTAGGCA
>CAYUYB010000387.1:0-2701 GCA_964449025.1 uncultured Desulfobacteraceae bacterium | reverse complement strand
TGGGCGACGTGCCCCTGGAGGAGCCGGCTAACACAGGGGAAGAAGAGCTGGACCTGGGAGACCTCTCCCTGGACGATTCGGGTGAGGCTGACGAAGGGGCCCTTGACCTGGGCGACGTGCCCCTGGAGGAGCCGGCTAACACAGGGGAAGAAGAGCTGGACCTCGGAGACCTCTCCCTGGACGATTCAGGCGCGGGTGACGAAGAGACTCTGGAATATGAGGAGCCCCTGACAATGGATGAGCCCTCTGCCGAATCGGCCACACAAGAAAGCCCTTCAGGTGAACAAGAAGAATTCGATCTTGACAGCCTTATCCTTGATAAGGAAGGTACTGGCAAGACAGACGATGACGAGATGACCCTCGATCTTGATGACCTGGATCTTGACCTGGACGACACACCGGATAAATAATAAAATTTCATCTTGACCGGCACGATCTGAAGGGTTATACGGTCTTCGAAGACATGCCGAGATAGCTCAGTCGGTAGAGCAGAGGACTGAAAATCCTCGTGTCCGCAGTTCGATTCTGCGTCTCGGCATATTACAAAAGACAACAATAAAAAGGAGTTAACCATCATATGGATAACTCCTTTTTTTATGAGTTTTATTTTCATCCTCATCCCACGGCCGTAACCCCTAGAAATGACCAGCCCGGGAGATCCGGAACGAAGAAAAGGGACATGCCTTCGATAAACTCCGGACCGTGAGTGCGTCGAACGGCAGATGACATCTAGATGGTGGATCAGGGCCAAGTATTTTTAATTGACAGATAAACATATTATTATTAAATGCTGAATTAGCTTTCAACATTATTAGTTCACCGCATACCTGTCCAGCGGAGATCCCTTTAAGACCACCTCAACCCGTATAAGAAAGGAGATATTATAATGGAAAAAGGCGCGTCAAATAGCCAACAATCTCCCATCGATTATCTATGCGTAAATACCATCCGCACACTCGCCATGGACGCCATTCAAAAGGCTAAATCCGGTCATCCCGGTGCGCCGATGGGGCTTGCTTCCGCCGCCTATGCCTTGTGGGTCCATATCCTTAAACATAATCCCCGCGACCCTAAATGGGAAAACAGGGATCGTTTTATCCTTTCATGCGGACATGCTTCGATGCTTCTTTACAGTCTCCTGTATCTTACCGGCTATGATCTCTCGTTAGACGATATAAAGAATTTCCGCCAGTGGAACAGCAAAACTCCGGGGCATCCCGAATTCGGATGCGCCCCGGGTGTGGAAACCACTACAGGGCCCCTAGGGCAAGGATTCGCAAACGCCGTTGGCATGGCACTTGCTGAACGACACCTCGCCGCGGTCTTTAATCGTCCAGGCCATGATATAGTGGATCATTATACATATGTGATGTGCGGTGATGGGGATCTAATGGAAGGGATAACCTCCGAGGCCGCGTCTTTTGCCGGACACCTGGGCCTGGGAAAAATCATATGCATCTATGACGACAACAGAATCACCATAGAAGGGAAGACAGAGATTACCTTCAGTGAGGATGTCGCCATGAGGTTTAAGTCTTATAACTGGCATGTCCTAAAGATAAACGAAGGAAACGATATAAAAGCGATCATCAAGGCCATAAAAGCGGCCAAGAATGAAACTGAAAGGCCCTCCCTGATAATCCTGCGAACCCATATAGCTTACGGAAGCCCAAACAAGCAAGGCTCATGTGATGCCCACGGGGCGCCCCTTGGGGAAGAAGAGATAGTTAAAACTAAAAAGAGCCTAGGATGGCCTGAAGATAGAAAGTTTTACGTGCCTGAAGAAGCCCTGACAGTCTATAGAAAATGCATCGAAAGGGGTGAGGATGAGGAATCCAGGTGGCTGGAAAAATTCTCCTCCTTTCAAAAAAAATACCCTGACCTCGCTGAGAGATGGCTGGAATCAATGCAAAGGAAATGGGGGAAAGATTGGGATGTGGGATTGCCGGACTTTTGCGATTCCGATGGTCCCTTAGCCACGCGCGCGGCATCAGGCAGGATTCTTAACATGATCGCAGAAAAGCTTCCCCAGCTTATAGGCGGCTCCGCAGATCTGGCGCCATCCAATAATACGATCATTGACTCCTCTCACGACTTTCAGAAAAATTCCTATGACGGAAGGAACATCCGTTTCGGAGTTCGCGAACATTCAATGGGAGGGATATTATCCGGGATCGCCCTCCATAAAGGTTTGATACCTTACGGCGCCACATTTCTAGTCTTTTCGGATTACATGAGGCCTTCAATTAGGCTGGCCAGTATGATGGGACTGCATGTAATATATATCTTTACCCATGATAGTATTGCGGTCGGTGAAGACGGCCCCACGCATCAACCTGTTGAACACCTGGCCGCTCTGAGGGCTATACCTGGCCTGGTCGTTATCAGGCCCGCGGATGCGTCTGAAACCACTGAGGCATGGAGGCAGGCCATCCTGTCTCACGAACAACCTGTGGCTCTTATACTGAGCAGGCAGAAACTACCGGTGATCGACAGAAACCTCTACGGGGCGGCGGAGGGTCTGGCAAAGGGCGGGTACATCCTTTTCGAATCCGAGGTCAAACCTGATATAATCCTGATTGCCACAGGCTCTGAGGTGCATATCGCACTGGAAGCCTCAAAAGAACTTACTGAAAAGGGAATCGGAGTGAGGGTTGTCAGTATGCCCAGCCTGGAACTTTTTGAAAGGAATCCCCGCGAA
>CAYUYB010000386.1:0-2701 GCA_964449025.1 uncultured Desulfobacteraceae bacterium | reverse complement strand
ATCTCGCTCTCCAGTTCCTATGGTATACCGAAAAAGATAGAGCCATAGCGGAGCGATAATCAAATGTACATGCCGCTGCCATGAAAAGTCGGCGAATATACATATACAACCAAATCAGGGGAGGAACCAAAATGAGTCAAAGCCGCTTGTTACGTTTTGTCTTGCCGTCTGCCGTTTTGATCTGTATTGTTTTTTACGGTTGCAGACCTGAATCTGAGGGGCCGCCGTATCTAAATCCCGATCTCCCTGTGGATGTTCGGGTTGACGATCTTGTCGGGCGTATGACGCTTGAAGAAAAGATCTCCCAGACCATGAATAATGCCCCGGCCATCGAACGCTTGGACATCCCGGCATATGAATGGTGGAATGAAGCGCTGCATGGTGTCGCCCGTGCGGGTGTGGCAACGGTGTTCCCGCAGGCAATCGGCCTTGCCGCCATGTGGGACGAGGATCATCTGTACAAGGTGGCAACCGCCATTTCCGACGAAGCCCGAGCCAAGCATCACGAATCTGTCCGTCAGGGGCAACGCCTTCGCTACCAAGGCCTGACCTTCTGGTCTCCCAATATAAATATCTTTAGGGATCCCCGGTGGGGTAGAGGCATGGAAACCTACGGCGAGGATCCGTATCTTACCGGCAGGATGGGGGTCGTTTTCATTAAGGGCCTCCAGGGCGACGATCCGACCTACTACAAGGTAATTGCCACTTCCAAACATTTTGCCGTGCACAGCGGTCCTGAGCCCCAACGCCACGTTTTCGATGCCCAAGTGAACGACCGGGATCTTTACGAGACCTATCTGCCACATTTCAGAACCACTGTTGTTGAGGGTAAAGTCTATTCGATTATGGGAGCCTACAACCGCTTCCGGGGTGAATCAGCAAGCGCACACTCGTTTCTTCTTCAGGATCTGTTGCGCGACAGATGGGGATTCGAAGGCTATATCGTTTCCGACTGCGGAGCGATTCGGGATATCCACGCCAATCACAGGATAGTTGGAACACCTGAGGAGGCTGCCGCCCTAGGGATAAAACGGGGTTGTGACCTGAATTGCGGGAATACCTACCAGTCCCTCAAGGGTGCCATCGAGCAGGGGCTTCTGACCGAAGAAGAACTGGATGTTTCGGTGAAAAGGCTATTTGCCGCCCGGATAAAATTGGGCATGTTCGATCCATCGGAAAGAGTGAAATGGACGCAGATCCCCTATTCTGTGAACGACTCGCCTGAAAATTCCCGGCTTGCCGAGGAAACCACAAGAAAGTCCATCGTCCTTCTGAAGAATGAACACGGAGTTCTGCCCCTTAGCAAGGATGTCGGCACCGTTGCCGTGATCGGTCCCAATGCCAATGATGTGGAGGTCCTTCTGGGCAACTACAACGGCACGCCGTCCAACCCGATTACGCCGCTCGCAGGTATCCTTGAAAAGGTGAGCTCCTCAACAGAGGTCCTCTACGCCCGCGGTTGCGATATTGCGCAAGGGGTTCCTTTCTACACGCCGGTTCCCGATGTAGCTTTGTCCACCGAGGTCAGGGGCGATATTTTAGGCGGGGTTACCCTTGAATTCTTCGATAATCTGGATTTTGAAGGGGCCCCGGTTCGAACGGAGGTCCATCCCAATATTAAGGTTTCCTGGGGCGACAGTGCCCCTCACCCTGAGTTGACGGATAATAACTTTTCGGTTCGCTGGTCCGGGACTGTCACTGTGCCGGAAGCAGGCGATTATTCCTTCAGGGCGGCCGGGGGATTCGGTCGGTTGTTTGTGGACGGCAATCCGCACGGAGGGGAATTCGGGAGAACCCCCCAATTCGTCCACCTCCATGCGGGAAAGCCTTACCCGATCAAGGTGGAAATCGCCGATTGGTTTGGCAGTATGAACATTGAGCTGCAATGGTCCGTAAACGTCCGGGATCATACTGCGGAAGCGATTTCTGCGGCAGGGAAGGCCAATGTGGCCCTGCTGTTCCTGGGGCTGTCACCACGCCTTGAGGGGGAAGAAATGCCCGTTCAAGTGGAGGGCTTCTCCGGCGGGGATCGGCTCTCCATAGGTCTCCCCAAGGTTCAGGAGGATCTTATGCGAGCCGTGGTTGCCACAGGCACTCCAACCGTCCTTATTCTGCTCAACGGGAGTGCCGTTGCGGTCAACTGGGCCGATGCCAACATACCGGCCATCGTAGAAGCCTGGTATCCCGGCCAAGCGGCAGGTAAGGCTATTGCCGACGTTTTGTTCGGAGACTACAATCCCGGCGGCAGACTACCGGTTACCTTCTATAAATCACTGGACGATATGCTCCCGTTCGAAGATTACTCAATGAAGGAACGTACCTATAAGTACTTCACCGGAGAACCCCTATATCCGTTTGGACACGGCCTCAGCTATACCACGTTTGCATACACCGAGCTTGAAGTACCTGATTCGGTCGCAGCCGGCAAGCCGGTCCAGGTATCCGTTACCGTAACAAATACCGGAGACAGGGCGGGGGATGAGGTCATCCAGGTTTATATTTCTGACCATGAAGCTTCGGTTCCCGTGCCTATACGCAAGCTGGTGGGATTTAAACGGATCAGCCTGGAGGCTCAATCATCCCAGAAGGTATCCTTTACCATCGAGCCTCGCGAGCTTTCCCTCATCACAGACGACACGAGACGCATGATCGAGCCGGGCGTGTTCGGCCTGTCCGTGGGAGGCAAACAACCGGGATTTAC
>CAYUYB010000385.1:0-2740 GCA_964449025.1 uncultured Desulfobacteraceae bacterium | reverse complement strand
AGGTATTTTGCTAATTCTTTTGTTGTCATTATCTGTGGCATAATATAATCCTCGAGAACTGTTAAAGATATTTCAATTCTTTTAAAAACATATTATCATATATAATACGTGAAGTGTCTAAAGTCAATGAAAAATAGCAAATAAAAGATAAAATTATCCTATATTTATAGATTTAATTCTGATTTTATCTTTACATGCTTTATTCTGACAAATTGAGCGTACAATTTGTACGTTCACCCGGTTAATGAGGGCGTGCTAAGGGCCTGAATGGCCGATCCCTGTAAGTTGCCTATGGATACACATACCGCAAGATCGAAAAAAGAGAGACTCGTTTCCATGCTTAAAGGCCTGGATTCAGTGCTTATCGCCTTTTCTGGCGGTGTTGATAGTAGCTTTCTTCTTGCCCTGGCCCATCAATACCTTGGAGATAGTGTAACAGCCGCGACCGGCGATTCACCGATCTTCCTGTCGCGTGAGCAGGCGAGTGCCGCTCGGTTTGCCGGACAGAGGGGAATCAAGCATATCGTCTTCCAGACCACTGAAACAGGGCTGCCTGAGTTTGTATCGAATCCTCCAAACAGGTGTTATTATTGCAAGAAGGCCCTTGCCCGGGAGCTTATTAAAATAGCCGAACAGAGGGACATAGCGCATATAGCCCATGCCGCCAACCTGGATGACCTCTCCGATTATCGTCCGGGCATAAGGGCCGCGCAGGAGATGGGGATCCTTTCACCACTACTGGACAGCAGTCTATGTAAGGATGAAATTCGTTTCCTTTCCCGGGAAATGGGCCTACCCACGTGGGATAAGCCGTCCATGGCATGTCTGGCATCCAGGATCCCCTACTGGAGCATCATCACAAAAGAAAAGCTGCTCATGATAGAAGAGGCGGAAAATTTTCTTTCGGATAATGGCTTCAGACAATTCAGGGTAAGACATCATGGCCAGGTTGCCAGACTGGAAATGGACCAAAAGGGGATAAACAGGCTTTTAAAGGAGGATTTGAAGGATAAAGTTGTAAAAAAACTCAGAGAAATAGGGTTCTTATATGTATCCCTCGACCTGGAAGGTTACGTGTCCGGGAGCATGAACAGGTATCTGGAGGGTAAGGAGTAGATCTATGCGCCATAGAATAGCGCTGAAGCACGCATATAAGGGCTATACCTATGATCAAGACAAGCTTTTTCCTCCGGAAGAGACTGTAAGGAGATTTAAGGAGAAGGTCCAAATCCTTGATCTCAGGATCCTGGAAGGCACGGTGAGGATAGATAACGGCAGGCTGGATATACCGGTCTTTTTCAGCGTTTGCGGCAAGGACGCTGCCGCTGTTATCGGCGCAAAAAGACAGATGGGTAAAGGGGGAACGCCTCAACAGGCTGAGGCAAGCGCCGTCATGGAGCTTGTCGAGAGATTCAGCTTCTTCAGCTTTCTGCGAAACAGGGATAATTTTTTTATCGATCAATATTCCAATCTGAAGGAAAAGGCCCTGCCCTTTGAAGCAATAGCCCTGTCCGTGCACGATTGTTCCGGTGACCTGGATGTGGCCAGGGGAATCTTTTCAGACACTCCGCTCAGATGGACATGGGCGTACAACCTCACCCGGCAGGAAGAGATCCTCATTCCTCTTGACTGGTTTGTTGCCATTAATGAATTTAACGGATCCTCGGCCGGTAACTGCGTGGAAGAGGCCCTTATCCAGGGCATTTGCGAAGTCATAGAAAGGCATGTGTCAGCCATTATATCCCTAGGCAGGCTGGAAACCGATTCCATAGACACAGATTCTCTAAACGATCCCCTATCCCTTGAGATGATCAAAAAATACAGGAGGGAGGGGATAAGATTGTTCTTGAAGGATTTTTCCCTTGACACGGGCATTCCCACAGTAGGCGCCCTTGCCTATGATCCATCCACCTTTCCCGCGAGGAGTGAGATAGTCTGGACCGCGGGAACGGCCACAGACCCCCAAAAGGCCTTGAATAGAGCTCTCACCGAGGTGGCTCAGCTCGCAGGCGATTTTAATTCCGCCTCCAATTATATTGCGAGCGGGCTGCCCAAGCTTAGATCCCTTGATGAGGCCGCGTTCGTTACCAGCCCCGGGGGGATGGTGGATATAAACGATATGCCTGATGTGTCAAATAAGGACATAAAGGCTGAGATTATAGATTGTGTTTCATCATTATCCGAAAGGGGCATGGAGGTTATTGCGGTTAATATGCGCCACCCCATTCTCGAGATCCCCGCCTTTTATACCATTATTCCGGGGTCCAGATTCAGGCAAAGGGCAACGGCGGCCAGCGTGGGCATGTACCTGGCAAAACTGATATCAAACAACCCTGATCCCGGGTGGTCCATCCATAGGCTGAAAGAGATGGATGAGATCATGGCTGGTAGATACTATGTCAAGTTTTTCCTGGGCGTATGTCATCTCTCCATGAACGAACCGGCCCAGGCGCTGACATATCTGGAAGAGGCGTTACGGCTTGAACCTGAAGAAGAGGATATCCCCAGCGTCTATTCATACATGGGGCAGTGTTTAAAGGAGATGCACAGATATAGGGATGCCATCATGGTTCTGGAAGAGGCGGTTGAATATGGCCACGAGAGGACGGACATATATAATCTTATGGGATTTTGCCGTTTTAGATTAAAGGAGCACCAAAAGGCCATCGAATGCTTCAAGAACGCGCTTCGGCTTGACGCAACCTCGGCCGTGGACTACGCGAATATCGCTTCCAGTTAC
>CAYUYB010000384.1:0-2740 GCA_964449025.1 uncultured Desulfobacteraceae bacterium | reverse complement strand
AGGGACATACCTTCGCCCCGGTGACATATCTCCAGGCTTACCCGAGGTCACGGGTGTTCTTTTCAAGACGACATCTCAAAAAGAATCCCACCCAGGGCCTGCGGTGGGCTGATTTTCAAGGGTTTGCAGCGCCAGGACCCCTGGCAGGATGTGCCGTTGCGAGCAGGAAAGGGTTTACCAAACCCTTGAAAATGAGGCCACGTCCACTGAACGCCATAGATGTCGTCTTGAAAAGAATGCCTGTGACCGGAGGGCGAACCAGAATGGCCAAAATTCAAATGACTGAAGAAGTGCGGTGGTTGAGGGACCAGAGAAATCGCGCGAGTTTTGAACATATGGATTTGGGATTTTGGATTTGTTTAGGAATTGGAGACCCTCACCGATCAAAGGAATTTAATCTGACGGGTCATGTCTTATCGAACCTAGATTTATAGAATTCATATCCAATCAAGTTAGTGGCGCCATGACAGAGATTTGAGCCGGTTTAAATATGGTCTAAAAAATGATTTGAAAATATTATATAATTGATATAAAAAAAATGGCCTTGGAGAATGGTATGGATATTAGACCGAGATGCTATGATAGAGTGGTTCAGCTTATTAAGAAAGGTGTTGATATTCCCAATCCATTAAGCGTAGAGCTGGGCGACGAGGTAAACATCGGGCAGATATCCGGAAATGATGTCAGGATCTACCCCGGATGCAGGATCTATGGCGAACAAACTGTAATATCAGCGGGGTCCCGGATCGGTTATGAAACACCGGTTACTATTGATAATTGCCAGTTGGGGGAAAAGGTTGAACTTAAGGGCGGATATTTTAATGAATCCGTGTTTTTGGAAAAGTCGAATATGGGTTCAGGGGCGCAAGTTCGTGAGGGCTGTATACTCGAAGAAGAGGCTAACGGCGCACACTGTGTTGGTATAAAACAAACCATACTCTTTCCCTTCGTGACCCTCGGCAGTCTCATTAACTTTTGTGATTGTCTGATGGCAGGTGGTAAAAGCCGTAAAGATCACAGCGAGGTAGGCAGTTCTTATATCCATTTTAACTTTACGCCGGATGGAGACAAGGCAACCGCATCATTGATAGGAGATGTGCCGAGAGGCGTTATGCTTAATCAACCCGCCATATTTTTGGGCGGTCAGGGCGGTATTGTGGGCCCTTTACGTATGGGATACGGCAATGTAATTGCTGCCAATTCCGTGCTGAGAAACGATTTTATTGAGGATAATAAACTGATAGTTGGAAAGACACACCCCGGAAAGGTAATTGATTACAGGCCTAAGACATATCCAAACCTCCGCCGTGTTTTGGAAAACAATATAGTTTACATCTCAAATCTAATGGCCCTTGAAGAGTGGTACATACATGTGAGAAAGCCGTTCTTTGATACTCAAGAATTCGGAAGGCTTATGTTTGATGGAGTCCTGGATAAGCTGGCGCTAGCCAGAAAAGAACGCATAAAACGTTTAAAGGTCTTGGCTGAAAAAGTGAAAGTATCATCTAAAAATAATGAAGAAAAAAAGGCTATAACAACAGTAAATACCGAGTTCTTCCGAAAGTTCTCAGACATAGAAGAGCTCTTCGCTGGAGCGGTGAAAAATAGCGTTATCGATAGATATCGCGATGACTTTCTCTCGGCCTCTGAAAAGGCGAGGGGCGAAAAAGGGTCCAATTATATTGCCGTCATACAGGGCCTCCCTGCCAATGTTTCTCAAAAGGGTACTGTATGGCTTCAGGGCATTGTCGACTACTTTTGTGAAAAGACAAAGCGTATTACACCCTCATTAAGACTGTTCATCTGGTGACTTTTTAGATTCATCTTCAAGGAGGAATCTTTGTGGCTAAATTATTTGGTACCGACGGCGTCCGTGGAGAGGCAAATAAATATCCAATGAATGCTGAAATCGCTTTTGCGATAGGCCAGGCGGTTGTCTATATCTTGAAAAAAGAGCATACACGCCCGAGGGTGGTAATTGGTAAAGATACCCGTATTTCAGGCTATATGCTAGAGAGTTCCCTTGAGTCCGGGATAACATCAATGGGAGGTAATCCCTATCTTCTGGGGGTCTTGCCCACACCGGGTATCGCCTTCGCTGCCCAGAGCATGCGCGCTGATGCGGGAGTCGTGATTTCCGCTTCCCACAACCCTTATGAGGATAATGGTATAAAGATTTTTTCCGGTAACGGCTTCAAGCTTTCCGATGAGCAGGAGGACGCTATTGAAAACCTGATGCTGGGAAATAATCTTCACGACTTGGTGCCGCCTGTCAAGGACATGGGACAGGCCTTCCGTCTGGAAGACGTAAACGGACGTTATATTGTATTCCTGAAAAATACGTTCCCCAGGGATCTATCCATTGAAGGCATGAAGATCATTCTGGATACCGCCAACGGCGCCACCTATAAGGTTGCCCCGGCTGCGTTCTGGGAATTGGGAGCCAACATTGAGGTTATTCACAACACGCCAAACGGGATCAACATAAACGATAGATGCGGTTCACAGCATACAGAGGACCTGAGGGAGAAGGTCGTTGAAACGGGGGGCGCAATCGGTCTTGCCTTTGACGGTGATGGTGATCGTCTAATAGCAGTGGATGAGAAGGGACAGGAAATAACAGGCGATCAGATCCTGCTCATATGCGCGAAGACCCTTAAGGAACAGGGTAATTTGAAAAATGATCTCCTTGTAAGCACTGTAATGAGCAACCTGGGATTAAGGATTGCCTGCAAGAAAT
>CAYUYB010000383.1:0-2741 GCA_964449025.1 uncultured Desulfobacteraceae bacterium | reverse complement strand
TAACAGTCAGGTTCTTAGCCATTTTTTTCTCCTTTCACTCTATGAACACTTATCAAGTACATTATATGGCACTTTTGATGTATAACCCATAGACCACAATTAAGTTCCTACGTTTTGTTGGATAGTTGAAAATCTCTGGAGGTAATGCAAATTTGAGAATTAAACGTTTTTTGCATGCATATCTTAGTATGAGCTAGTACTCTGTCAAAGCTAAAAGGAACAACTGGCACGAAAATTGCTACCTAAAAATCAAAAAAGGTGGCAGAGATGGAAAAGAAACACATTGTCAAATTATCAGAAGAAGAACGAACCTATTTGTCTGAAAAGATTGCAGCTGGAACGGACACAGCGCGAAGCCTAAGGAGAGCAAGAATACTGCTGAAAGCAGATCAAGGAGAACATGGGCCAGCATGGGCTGACGAAAAAATTTGTGAAGCCTTAGAAATCGGAAAATCAGCAGTCTATCAAATCAGAAAGCAATATCATGGAAGAGGATTGAAAGGAACGTTGAGCCGCAAAAAGCCAGATCGAATCTATGAACGCTGTTTAGACGGAGAAGCGGAAGCACATTTGATTGCCTTGACATGCAGCGAAGCCCCAGAAGGACATGCAGGTTGGACTTTGCGGCTGCTGAGAGATCAGATGGTAGAACTAGCATATGTGGAAAGTGTCTCCCATGAAACGATCCGAACCGTGCTAAAAAAACGAACTCAAGCCGTGGCTGAATAAGCAGTGGTGTATTCCACCAGAAACAAATGCGGCTTTTGTGTGTCAAATGGAAGATGTTTTGGCAGTCTATAAACGGCCTTATGACCCGAAACAGCCAGTAGTGTGCATGGATGAAAGCAGTAAACAATTGTTGGCAGATATTCAAACTGCTTTGCCAATCAAACCAGGAGAAGTACAACGCTATGACTATGAATATGAGCGTCAGGGGGTTGCCAATCTATTCATGTTCTTTGCACCGCTTGAAAACAAACGGCGCATCAAAATTACAGATCATCGCTGTCGGAAAGATTGGTCCGAGGCGATGAAAGAGTTATCTGATCAGGATTATCCTGACGCAGAGAAAATTGTGGTCGTGATGGACAATCTGAATACGCATTCCCCGATCTCATTTTATGAGACTTTTCCGCCTGAGGAAGCCCGTCGATTACTTGAACGCTTTGAATTTCATTACACGCCAATACACGGTAGCTGGCTCAATATGGCAGAGATAGAATTTAGCGTGCTCGCCAGACAGTGTCTAAATCGACGCATTTCAAATACTGCATGCCTGCAGCGTGAAGTCCAGGCTTGGTCTAAATATCGAAATGAAAAATCAACAAGCATTAAATGGCATTTCACAACTGAAGATGCAAGGATTAAACTAAAACACCTTTACCCTCGGATTGAGCTTTGATGGAGCACTAGGATGTCTCGAGTTTTTACCACTTAGGTCACCAATAGCACGAAGAGGAAAATCTTTGTGATCTCTAAATACTTTGTGGTAGGTGTATCAGAGAATCTCTGTGGTAAATAAGTTTGCAACATTCACTAAACGCAGAAGTACTGAGGTGGTTTGATATCCATGGATGAAGATTTTAATAACACAAAGTTGAAAATTCGTGTTACACCGCGCGCAAAGCGCGATGAAGTCTATACCATTCTAGAAGATGGAACTGTAAAGGTCCGCCTAACTGCTCCTCCAGTTGAAGGGAAAGCAAACAAAGCCTTAATAAAATACTTCTCAGGAATATTTGAAATTCCCCGTTCCCAGATTGAAATCCTATCAGGCTTTAAAAGCCGTAATAAAAGAGTGTCTATCCAGGGTATGGGTTCAGTTGAAATTTATGATAAGCTGAATGAAATAGTAAAGCGACCGGATCAATAAGTCACCCGATTGAAAAAATTCATACTTTCGTGCTATCCGAAGTAAAGGATTCTCCCGCAGGTGTCACAGCGAGTGATCTGGTTTGGTGATCGTGCTGAATGCAAGAGTGTGGCACTGAGGAGTGACCCGCAAGCAGAACAAGCCTTATTCGAAACTTTTGCTACAGCAATCCCTCGGCGCTGCACTCGCAGTTGTTGATATAGAATCAGGTCGTCTTCTGGGATTGCCCCCGTTGTTGCGGTTCTTTCTCCCTGTAGGCGCACTAATTCATTTTCAAGTTTGACCTTTTCGTTTGATAAATCACTTTGTATCTGATTGTAGCGGGATTGTTTTTTTTCCAATTCGTGGACCGCGTTGTAATATTGAGAAGCGGCTTCTTCTTCAGCTAACATGGCTTCTAAAAGTTGATCTTCCAAAACTCCGAGATATCTTTTTAATGCCGCGGCTTCATTTTGTAAGTCCTGTAATTCCTTGGGGTTCTTTACTTTCCCGCCGTATAAAGTAGCTTCGGATTGTTCGATCTTTACTCGCTGTCCGCTTACATTATCTTCAGCGCGCTGTAGGGCTTTGCGAAGTTCTTTCAACTCTTGTTCGGCACTTTGCACAGTTCTGATCCCCCGTTTCAGGACCTCGTCGTCCTTTAAGGCCACCTCTATTTCCGCCACCCGGGTGTCGCGGCGGTCAATTTGGTTGTCAGTTTGTTGTAAACGGTAGAGTTTAAAAGGACTGCTCATGCTTATTATCTTTCCTCTTTACAGATATTGATGAATTAACAAGTTTTATTTTATCGTTTTAGATGTAGTTTTTAGTAGTGTTTTTTTAATATATCTAGTTTTTCATCAATTACTTTAACGTATGTACCAAATGC
>CAYUYB010000382.1:0-2745 GCA_964449025.1 uncultured Desulfobacteraceae bacterium | reverse complement strand
TCATCAATGGTCTTACCCGTCTGGATACAGAGTAACGCGTCATGCGCCACGGAATCTTCTCTGTCAAGGTAGTGACAATCATTAGTGGCCACGAGAGGGATGGATAATTGTGTGGAAAAATCCCTTAATATTTCGTTCACTTTTATCTGCTGAGGCATGCCATTTGCCTGAACCTCGAGATAAAAACGGTCTCTGTCAAACAGGGCAGCGAGTTCCTTTGCCTTCTCCTCCGCGATATCTATTCTGCCTGATGCGATGTTATAGGGAACCACACCTTTCAAACAGCCGGAAAGAGCTATCAGACCCTCGTTGTATTCCCTTAGAATTTCCATATCCATACGGGGGTGGTAATAGAATCCTTCAAGGTGAGAAAGAGTTATAAGCCGGCTCAGATTCCTATATCCTTTTTCGTTCATCACAAGCAGTGTGAGATGGTAGGCGTTGGGCTGGCCGTCTGGGGCCGGTGCGTGTTCCCTTCGATTAACCGGGGCCACATAAATTTCACAGCCTAAGATCGGTTTTATACCTGCCCTGGGGGCCTTTGTGAAGAGCTGGACAGCGCCGAAAATATTCCCGTGATCCGTAATCGCCACGCTGTCCATCCCGAGCCTGCTGGCCTTGTTTAGCATGTTTTTTATGGTAATGGCCCCGTCAAGAAGACTGAACTCGGTATGGACGTGTAGATTGACAAAGGGAGGGTTATGGTTCACTTTTTCCTCATGAGCCTAATGATTTCATCGGATATCGCTTTGCTCTTATTTTTCCTTATTGTGGGGTAAAGACAAAATATGATACGCTATAGACCCGATATCATCAAGTCCATTTTCAATTAAAATCGCGCATTCGTACAATCTTTTGGCGGGATCCCTTTAGTATCGGACGGCGGGGGACTCTACCTGCTGCTTGAAATCTGATATTACCCGGATCCTGTCGGGGCTGGGGAGATCCGGGGGATCAGGGTGGATGGGGTGAAATTGGGGTGCCAAACGGAGCATGAGGTTCTATGGGGAAGAACGGATCTGAAAAACTGCAAAATCGGATTGAAAGGCTGAAAAAAGAGAATAAATCCTTAAGGGAGACAGCCAGATCTTTGAAGGCGGAGAGCCTTAAACTGAAGAGGACCTTAAGAGATAGGGATACGCTTTTTGATTCTTTGCCGGATGGAGCCATGCTAATCAGGGATAGAAATATACTTGAGATGAATAAGGTCCTTTTGGAAGAATTAGGTTATGAGGCCGAAGATGTTATAGGCCGTGACCTCCTGGATTTTGTCCTTCAAGAGGAAATGGAACACGTGAGAAATCTTCATGATACATGGGTCTCCGGCAAGGCTGCCTCAGGCCAATACGATGGAACCCTGCTCACTAGAGACGGGAACGCCATTTATTGCGATGTTAAGGTGAAGCGACTAAGGTATGGGGGCAGGAAAACCTTTCTTTTGACCCTTAATAGGCTGGAAAAAAGAAAGGATATGGAACGGGAGAAGATCCGTTCAAATAAGAGGGAGGCCCTGTCTGCCATGGCTGTTGGTTTGAACAGTAAATTATGCCGTTATAATGAATCCATTTTAAAAATTAAAAAGGGTATCATGAAAGATACGATTTACAGCAAGATCAGCCTTACGGAGCCATGCAGGATGTTGGAAGAGGTATCCGTAAACACCATGCATGTTTCACGTGATCTGGATATGATTGCCGAAAGGGAAGCAGATTCTAAACGTATGATCCTTTTTGAAATAAATGAAGGCATTAAAGAAGCTGTTGCCTCCACTCTGGATATATGGAAAACAGGACCGGAAGGGAGAGGTTTGAATATAGACTTAAGGACTTACCTGAGGTCATCGGAGCAGGTCAAAGGGGATCCGGAGGATATAAAGCGTGTAATCGTAGAATTGATTACTAATTCCGTGGAGGCCATGCCGACAGGAGGAGAAATCCATATTACAACAGAGGACAACGCCGGTTATGTCCATGTCTACATCCAGGATAGCGGGATAGGGATAAAGGATGCGTGTGAGGAAAAGGTTTTCGATCCTTTCTTCAGCACCAAAGGGGATCCAGAGAGAGGATTCGGCCTGAGCATGGTCTATGCCGTAATAAAAAGGCATAAAGGCGATATCGAGATATCGAGTCAGAGGGGGGAAGGCACCATATTCCATATCAGATTGCCCCTTGCCAAGCTTGGAAACAGGGTGAAGGCAAGGGTGGACAGAGAAAAACTCAAGGATGCTCAGATACTCATCCTCCAGGAAGAAGACGTCGCGAGAGAACTGCTTTCGCATTTATTGGCGAGCAGGGGTTGCAAGGTGGATACAGCGAATAGCCCTTTGGAAGGTATAGGTAAGCTGAAAATGAAAAGATTTGATTTGGTAATAGCGGATACCGGGACGCTACTTTCCGGGGGCAGCTCAATAGTAAGGAAATACGCGGGCATAGACCCGAAGATGTCGATTGTCCTGATAGGAGAAGGGAAAAACAGTAACACACACACAGTTTTGGATGATCTTGAGGCTGACCTACACGTGTCGAAACCCTTAGACATAAAAAGGCTTATTAAACAGGTGTCGGAATTATTGACGGAAAGGCATTAGAAAGGGATTGCGGAGTGAGGGCTTCTTTAGCGGAAAAATGGGGCGTGTAGACTGATCAGGAGAAAAGCGATTATCTTTTATGGATAATGATTATGAATAGCAGCGGGACCCCTTTAGCGGAAAGTATGAGACCCCGGAGGATTGAGGATATATTG
>CAYUYB010000381.1:0-2757 GCA_964449025.1 uncultured Desulfobacteraceae bacterium | reverse complement strand
ACGACAGTACCTCCCATATATCTTCCGGGCTCATATCGGATCGGATCTCAGGAATACCCAGAGAGGATGGCTCTCTAAATATAATCCTAGCATTCTCGAGGACATCTTCCAGTTCCTTATTTAGTGCCCGAACTTCGGACTCAAGGGCATCTAGAGAATCGCATACCCTGGATATCCGATGGACAGTATCATTAATGCCTATTTTGAAATTTATCCCAATCGAGGCCCTAGCACCTCTTTCTTCATCTTTACCAGTAAAGGTAATTAACTCAAAAATGTTTCTCATGGAATATCACTTCTCCTCTTCAGGGATACGTACCCCCTCAAACCATTTTTCAAGATGAAGCAGACACTCCGTGGATGGCACATATGCTTGAGGTTGAAATTCCGAGGTCGACTGTTAAGGAATAACTTTAGAGAACGACTTCGCTATTCTCTTTAGCCGCATTTACGATCATATCGGATTTTTTCTCTTCGGCAAGACCATTGCATAATCTTTCTATCTCTTCTACCTCCGTGTCTGTTCTGGAGGGATCATGATGAAAAAGAATCAATTTTTTTACACCGGCACTATAGGCAAGTTCAAACGCTGTTTTATAATCAGAATGGCCCCATCCCTTGCGTTTATCCATCTCCTCGGGCCTGTATTGTGAATCATGGATCAGGATCTCGGCATCTTTACAGAAGCTGGCATATTCTTTAAAAGATCTCCCTTTCCATCCCTCTTCTGTTAATTCATTATCGGTCATAAATACCAGCGTCTTATCACCCTCACGGAATCGAAAAGCCAGTCCACCCTGTGGATGATGCAGCGGAATGCTGTCGATTAAGGTGTTATCGATTTGAAGGGGGCCTTCAGGCAAGTTGCCCAGGTATGTAATCTTGGCCTTGAGATTCTCAAATGTGATGGGGAAAAAGCCGTCTACCATCTTATTATCAAAGATATATCGCAGGCCTTTTAAGCAATTATTATTTCCATCGAGGTATATTCCGACTGAATTCTCGTATATGGGACTAAAGAAAGGGAACCCGATTATATGATCCCAATGGATATGAGTGACAAGTAGATATATATCTTCAACCTTTTTTTCTCTCATTAGTTTTTCACCAAGTGGTCTTATCCCTGTTCCAGCATCTATAATTACTGTCTTCCCGCTGTCCAAGGTCAGCTCTAGACAGGTGGTGTTGCCGCCATACACCGTGGTATCCTTTCCCGGCACCGGAATGGAGCCTCTTGTGCCCCAGAATTTTATCACCATTATATGGTCCCTTTCTTCCGAGCTAGCGCTAAACTCTCTCTTAGGTTAAAGATCCTAAAAAAATAGACTTTTCAAGAAGAATATGCTTAAGTCTGGTAAATAAAGATAGGATAAATTACTTTATCTGGACTATTTAGTCAATTTAAAAAAATAATGTCATATATGAAAATCCGTCCCGGATATGTTACAAAAGTTATAATCTTTCATGCTTTTCTCTTTTTGGCTACCCATTCCTGTCCGGCCCGATGTGAGCAGAATAATGACTATATACCGGTAGCGGGCCTTTTTGACCTGCGATCGACTTTCAGTGACGGCGTCCATTCCATCGATGACCTGGCTGAATTAGCCCAATCCAGGGGCTTTAGATGTTTGTTTATAAACGATCATGACCGCATTGCCCTATCCCACGGCATCTTTCCCTTCAGAAATATCCTTCGATACAAGAAGGAGTATCCTTCTATTTTAACCCATGGTCCTGAAAATTACCTTAATGAAATCAAAAGGGTATCTGCGAGATACCCTGATATGATAATTATTCCCGGTTGCGAGACCTCGGCCTATTACTACTGGACGGGGTCCTGGTTTAAAAGAGACCTGACAGTCAATAACTATGATCGGCGGATGATCATCGTTGATCTCAATAACCCCAGTGATTATCTATATATTCCCAATCTCCCCTATAAATTTTCTCTTAGATACGCCTCCAAGCTGCTCCCGGGATTATTGATTTTTGTAATTCCTCTAGCAATCGGTATCGTCCTTCTCCAGTGGAAAGGGTTTTCACGCTTAATGGGCATTTTGATTATTATCTTTTCAAGCCTAGCCATCATAGACTATAACCCCTTCAGAAGCTCCCTCTTCGACCCTTATGAAAGAGACGCGGGCATTGCTCCATATCAGGAGTTGATAAATTATGTTAATGAAAAGGGCGGCCTGAGCTTCTGGAATTATCCTGAAACCAAATCAGGCGTCAGAGCTCACGGCCCCATAGAGGTTAGAACACCTCCGTATCCTCAGGTACTTCACGAATCCGTAGGCTATACAGGGTTTTCTGCCATATACGGCGAATATACAACCGCCACCGCCCCCGGCGCACAATGGGACCTAGTTTTGAATGAATATTGCAGAGGTCAAAGGGATAATCCCCCCTGGGCCATATCAACCGCCGACTTTCATGAAGAGGGGCGTCTTAATCAAATACTTGGTTCCTTTCCAACCATATTTATGGTTAAGGAATTCTCCAAAGAGGGCGTGCTTGAATCAATTAGAAACGGCCTTATGTATTGTTCCAGGGGCAACGGGATAGAATGGCCCCAAATCGATTATTTTGTCATATCAGACAAAGAAGATGAAAATGCCTTTATGGGCGAAACACTGACAACTGTTGATTCCCCTGTCATCAGATTCGAGGTATCATATAATAATGGCGTATCCAGGAAAATAAATATAAGCCTTATTCGTGGAGGCGAACTTATCGGGACCTTTGCGGGTACGACAC
>CAYUYB010000380.1:0-2769 GCA_964449025.1 uncultured Desulfobacteraceae bacterium | reverse complement strand
GCTTGCTCGGCCCGTCCCGTCACCTTGACGGCCACATAACTGGCAAGTATCCCCAGTATGATAATAACAACCATTATCTCAATCAGGGTAAAACCACGTTCACTCTGCCTGTCTTTAGGCATTGTATTTCCTCCCGCTTTCTTAATTAGCTTTAAGGCTGTTACCTTGCGCCTTACGCTATGCGCTATGAGCAATAAGCTATTTAATCCCTAACCCTTAATCCATGAACTATCAGCTGTTAGCTATTAGCTAAAAGCTGTTAAAAGATAATATCGAAATCCGAAATCCGAAACAATATCGAATGACAAAAATTCAAATGACCAAAACCGGGTTTAGTGTCTTTAAAGTTACTTTGATTCTGTTTTGAACATTGGAACATTCGAATTTTGAATTTGTTTCGAAACCGGGAACCCGCTTGCGGGACTGAGCCGAGCATAGCGAGCGAAGAATTTCGATATTCGTATTTCGGATTCATTTCCGATTTATATGCCATTTAACTATTTAACGAATCGACTATTTAACCATTATGCTATGAACTGTGAGCTGTGAGCTGATTTCGCTCTGCGCCATGCTCTTTGCGCTTTGCGCCCTGACCCTTGCCCCTTGAGCCTCGTTTTTATCAATGCACAATCTGGCTCATCTCAATTATAGGCAGTAATATCGAAAAGGCTATAAAACCAACGATGACCGCCATAATCAGGATCATAACTGGTTCCAACATAGAGGTCATGGCCGATACTTGAGACTCGACCTCCTGTTCATAGATATCCGCTATTTTATTAAGCATGTTCTCCATATCCCCGCTCTGCTCGCCAACGTTTATCATCTGGATCACAACAGGCGGAAACCACTTACTCTTGGCAAGGGGGGTGGCCAGGGATTTTCCCTCCTGAACCTCCTCCATGGCAATGTCGATATCATCCGCAATCAGCCTGTTATTAACGATATTGCGCACAATTTGAAGCGCCGACATCAGGGGCACACCGCTTTGAGTAAGGCTGCCGAGGGTCCTGCCGAATCTAGCCATAGCCATCTTTGTGTTAATTATTCCCAGCACAGGTGCGTTAAGCTTGATCCTGTCCCACATGTAACCACCTCTGGGTGTATTCTTAAATCTGCGTGCCGCGATAACAGCAACGATAAAAAGGAGGATAATCACCCACCAGAAGGATTTTAAAAAATCACTTGCACCAATGACCATAAGCGTGGGAAGGGGGAGGGCGCGTTCCATATGGCTGAAGACATCCACAAATTTCGGCACCACGAAAGTAACCAGCAGCATGAGGGCCAGTGCACCGATAATGGTCATGATAACGGGATATACCATAGCCGCCTTCAGACGGCCCTTTAAGGCCTCCTGGTTTTCGCTGAAGTCCGCGAGTCGTTCCAGTACAAGGTCAAGAGAGCCGGAGGCCTCCCCGGCCCTCACCATGTTGACATAGACCTGAGAGAATTGCCTGGGATGTTGAGACAGGGCGAAGGCAAGACTGTTCCCCTCGTTAACCGATTCCTTGATATGGGCCAGGATCTTTTTCAATAGAGGATTGGTTATCTGGGCTATCAATGCTTCCAAAGATGAAACCAGGGATATCCCCGCGCTCATCAAGGTGGCCAACTGCCTGGTCACGGCGGACAGCTCAACCGGTCTGACTCTCCTAAAAACAGAGGATACCGGTATCTGTCCGGATGGTATTCTCCTGGCTCTGGCCGAGGTTTCCTGTATATCAACGGGATAGATATCCGAGTCCCTCAACTTATAACGGGCCGCCGTAGCACTATCCGCGTCAATGATCCCCTTGAGCCGCTTCCCGGCCCGGTTAAGCGCTGTGTATTCATAAACCGGCATAATAGCTATGATATATTATTATTTTAACAAAAGGCAAGCCCGTGGCATCCCAAATCTACTACCTGATTTCTGTATCACAATATCTCTCCTTGATCGCGGACTGAAATTGATATAATAGATTAGGTCAATTAGGGCTCTTGTGTTCGCCCTGAGCGTGTCGAAGGGGCGGAGGCGTGACAACATGCGGGACAGGTCGGCGCGTACGCGGGAGGGGTTTAGTTTCTCCCCCTTTTAGGGCGAGGTTGGGAGGGCGTCTTGGAAGATCGGATAATCCCCTAGATCCCAGCTTGGTCCTCCCCTTAAATTATCCTGCAAATCACACCTGTCCAAGATCGATTTTTTTCTCTGGACGGCATTTGCAGTATGTGAAATAGATACCATGGATTCTGCGGTCAAGCCGCAGAATGACAAAAAACATGCTCCCTGGATTCCGAGATCCCTGGATCATGGTCCAGGACAGGTGACCCTTCAACCCCGAGCAAAGTCGAATCAGGGCCGTGAGTGCGTCTAACGGGTCGCGGAATGAGAATACTGGCTGCCGGGTTTAGTTCTTCTTTGTCATTGTTTGGCAGGTGATTCTGTCATTCTTCGGTTCAACCGAAGAATCCATGGTTTTTATCTATCTTCTTCGACTTGGCTGCCCTGTGAAACGCAAAGCCTGTTTTACCGGGGATCGAAGAATCCAGATCATTGCCGATCGCCTTGCATGTTTTATACAGCATCTTTGAGACAAAAAACCTCAATTCTTGATTGCAAGACGCACTATATAAAATAGTCACCTATACAAAAAGTCGAAATTATATCTATATGAGGAGGTTAATACATGAGAAAGATCGAGAGGGCTATCATAAGCGTTACCGATAAAACGGGCGTGGTTGATTTCGCAAAAAAGGTTTCAGACTTCGGCGTGGAGATACTGTCCA
>CAYUYB010000379.1:0-2787 GCA_964449025.1 uncultured Desulfobacteraceae bacterium | reverse complement strand
CTGAAACCTTCGACAACTCCTGGTTCTTTTGACCAGATCCTTTATAATACTACCCGCCCTCTCATTATTACCTGCCAATCCTGAATCCTCCTTTCCATTGAGGATAGCCTTTCACCATCTTTACTGCTTTTCACTCTCCAAAAGGTGCCTCTTTAGATCCACCCCTTGGCTGAACCCGCCCGGTCCGGGTGTGCCGATTACACTGTGGCATGGGAATATCAGCGGAAGCGGATTCCTTTTCAGGGCCTGTACCGACACATGCCACCGCACGGACAGCGCCTCTTTCAGATGAACCCATATAGATGCTAAGGCCCTTAAACACTAGGTTGCAGCAATGGATGGTGGATATTCCTTTCCCTGCCATGTGTCCCTTTCTTCCAGCCTCCTGTTTATGAACCTGATGTTCTCCATCTTTTCCAGGGTCCATAGGGGCGCCACCAGTTCCTCACGGATGGGATCACCTGTCAGTCTCTGTATAACCATCTGCGGCGGTAAGAGTTCAAGAAAATCAACAAGCATTTCCACATATTCGTCTCTGGTCAGGCATCTGTACCCCCCCCTTTTATAGATGGCCGCAAGAGGTGTCCCACTGGTCACGTACAGAGAATGTATCTTTATTCCCCCTATGGGAAGCCGGGAGATAAAGCGGGCTGTATCCATAATCATGTCCCGGTCTTCTCCGGGGAGACCTATAATAACATGGGCGCATACATTCAATCCGCGATCACTTGCCATAATCACGCTCTTTTCAAAGCATGCGACATCATGACCCCTATTTATCCTGGAAAGGGTAACATCATGGGCTGATTGCAGTCCGAATTCTATCCACACCAGATAATCTTGTTTAAATGAACTGATTAGGTCCAAGATATCTTCATCGATACAATCCGGTCTTGTGCCTATGGAAAGCCCCACCACCCCCCGGTGATTTATCGCGCGGGTATAAAGATCCCTGAGTAAAGGCAAAGGCCCATAGGTGTTGGTGAATGATTGGAAATAGGCGATAAACTTTCTGGCCTTGTATCTTTTTTCTGCGAATATCCGGCCTTCCCTGATCTGATCATCTATCGACAGATGCCTATTGATCATAGCCCCATTACCCGAACCTCTGGAGTTACAAAATATGCAGCCTGCTTTGGATATGGTACCATCCTTGTTCGGGCAACCAAGTCCAGCATCCAGAGAGATCTTCTGGACCCGCTCCCCGAAAATCTCCCTCAAATAGGTATTATAATCACGATATCGTTTCATGAGATAGAAACCCGTTATCCCATCATCCCAAACCTCTGTTCTTATCTCTGAAAATCAATCTTATGGGAGTATGATTCAGTGCAAAACTTTCCCGAAACTGGTTTATTATAAAACGTCTATAAGAGAAGTGGATCATCTTCGGTCTATTCACAAAGACAACAAACGTGGGGGGCCTTATTCCGGCCTGAGTAGCATACAGAAACTTAAGGATTGTCCTTCCTCTCCTGGGCGGAGGTCTTTTTATAACCATTTCTTGCACAGCCTTATTGATCTCTGCTGTACCCACCCTCTTGGAGAATTCTCCAAAAACCAAGTCTATTTTACCGAAAAGCTTCTTCACATTCTCTCCGCTCAGTGCTGAAAGGTTTATCCTGGGCGCAAAGGAGGCAAAAGCCAACTGCCTGTCAATAGCTGAATCCAATGCCATTCCCCTATCACGATCTTTCTTGATAATGTCCCATTTATTGACAGCCAGGACAAGGCCACGTCCTTTGTCAACAGCGTAACCGCAGATACGTGCGTCCTGTTCGGAAATTCCGGCAGCGGCATCGAGCAAGACGATCGCTACGTCGCAGCGTTCGAGGCTTTTGAGAGACTTGATCATAGAAAACTTTTGAATCTTCTCCTTTACCCTAGCCTTCCTCCTCAGTCCTGCCGTGTCTATTAACAAATACTCCTTTCCTTTCCATCCATACAGAACATCAACGGTATCGCGCGTGGTGCCTGGGAGTTCATTTACCAGGACCCGATCAAATCCCAGGATACGATTAATCAGGGATGATTTGCCAACATTCGGCCTTCCCAGAACCGCAACCCTTATTTCGCCCTTATCTTCCTGCTGGGATTCATCTTCGGGCATCTCCGCGATGATATCATCCATAAGCACCTTTAATCCGTATCCATGGGCTGATGAAACAGGATAGATCCTATCAACGCCCAACCGGTAAAAATCATGGATCAAGTGTTGTTGTTCAGGGCCGTCTACCTTATTTATTACTATAAAAACCCTTTTCCCCGCGCGTCGCAACAAATCGGCGATCTTCTCATCTGCCGGCATTAGACCGCTCCGGCCATCCATCATAAAGATTATTCGATCCGCATCCTCCACAGCCCTAATCACCTGTTCCTTAACCTGATAAATCAATCCTTTGCTGTTCGAATCATCAAAGCCCCCTGTGTCGATAATCGTGAAAGGCGTACCATCCCAACGTGCGGATGCGTAAATGCGGTCCCTCGTAACTCCTGAAAGGTCATCCACAAGGGAACCCCTTGACCTTGTCAGACGGTTAAAAAGGGTCGATTTACCCACATTGGGTCTTCCCACTATAGCGACTACGGAACTCATTATATCCTTTCCCGTCAGCAGGCTCTTCCTGTTATTAAACACAGAACGAATCCGCCCTCTGATTATACGTTAGTTTTACAGCTTTTTCCATGCCGGTCAAGGCTAGTGTTGTGTCCCTTATGTAAGTTTAGAAAAGTCAAGTCCTCGTTCCGTCATGCTGGACTTGATCCAGCATCCAGAAGGTTTTGTTT
>CAYUYB010000378.1:0-2790 GCA_964449025.1 uncultured Desulfobacteraceae bacterium | reverse complement strand
TACACAATACACACTCCTTTATTATGAACGATGAAGATGTGATTGATCAGGTGCTGGCCTTTATCAAGAATGGCGTATTTGAAAGAGATTAGCATACCGAATCATCGGTTAAGGGGAGATGCAAGCCGGCTTTTTGTGTGGTGCCCGTAGATCAAACTTGACATACCGCCGCGATTTCCTTATGTTGCTTGCTGAAATAAATTCTTATCAATTTCAGTCAATTAGATGCCAGATCATCGCAGGCTTAGACCTTTTTCCACCTTTTCGAGGAGAGATTTTCGATTACACGGGGGTATCTGTGTCTTTTTTCTGTCCGCTTCGATGAAACGGATACGAGTCAAGATATAAAGTTTCGGGCGATATTACTATCCAACCACGGCCTGACTGGGATAATATCGAAATGCTCAAATGTATCTGTGATTATGGATAATCAATTCAAACAAGGGGGGTCTTATGAACGCCGTTAAATCAACGTCAGCATTTTTCCGGAGTGTGTCGCAGGTGGAATCCGGCGTCCGGATTCGTCTGTGGGGGGCGGTTGCAGCTCTCGCGATAGCGCTCATCACGACTGCGGCCTGTTCGAACGCGGACCTTGCGGAGAAGGTGGAACAGATGTCCAATCGTCTGGGGATTCTTGAAGACACCCAGGCTATCCGCAATCTTCATTACGCTTACGGGTACTACATCGATAAATGCCTCTATGAAGATGTTGTCGACCTGTTCGCCGACGATGGAGAGGTCCATTTCGCCGGGGGCATTTACAGGGGTAAAGACGAGGGAGTCCGCCGCCTCTATGTTGAGTCGTTTTTAGAAGGATTCACGGGCGGCAAACCGGGACCGGTTCATGGGTTCCTGCTCGATCATCTCCAGATGCAGGATGTCATACATGTGGCCCCGGATCGCGAGACGGCCAAGGCGAGATTTCGTGCCTTTATGCAGGCGGGGGCCCACGTAACCTCAGAATCCCCCATGGGGGAAGCCGATCGCAAGGAAGACAGAGGGCCAACGCAATGGTGGGAGGGCGGTATCTACGAGAATTCCTATGTGAAAGAGGACGGTGTTTGGAAGATCAAGGTATTGAACTACAATCCCTTGTGGCATGCCGACTACGAAAACGGTTGGTCTCACACGAAGGTGGGTTATATCCCGACAGACCCTCCAGTTCTCTATCCGGAAAACCCGACAGGGCCCGATGCCGTTATGGAGCCCGCGTGGGTCTTATGGCCTGAAACGTCTATTGTCCCCTTCCATTACGGCAATCCTGTGACAGGAGAGCCTTTAATAATGGAGAAGCGATAGTTGCCGTCTGCCGGTAACTACAGAAGGAGGTTATATGGTTCGTACAATCGCGGTCTTTGCGCTGGTCTGTGGCATCTTCTCGTGTGAGGCCAAGGACGTGTCGTTTTTTGAGGCTCAGGATCCATGCGCCAGGGAGGGCCTTCAGGCGAAGGCGGATGCCTATATCGATGCCTTGGAGAAAGGGGAGCCGTCCCTGATGCCTCTTGCTCCAGGGGCGAAGTACATTGAAAACAGGAAAGAGACCTCCTTTGAAGATGGTATCTGGCAGGGGCCCCTGGTCGTGGATTTTCATCGCAGCCTGCTCGACACCGAGATCTGCGAGACCTATACGGAGATCATAAGCGCGAGCGCGGATCACCCTTACGTTATCGGGACGCGTTTAAAGGTCACCGGGGATACGATTGCCGAGGTGGAAGCCCTTGTTACCGACGAAGACGACTGGCTCTTCAACGCCGCAAATTACCTGAAATACTCTTCACAGGAGGATTGGGGCATCCTCCCTCCCGAGATGATAAGCGACCGGCAGGGTTTGATCGGGGTGGCGAACGCCTATTTCGATGTATTCAAGGACCCCTCTTCCCCGAACGAGGTGCCATGGAACATCCCGTGCGCCCGCCTCGAGGGTGGCATGTATACCGATCCGGAGCATAGGCCGGACGCGTCCTGCACGGAGGGGCCTCCCCTGGAAGGCAGTGTGGATATTACGAACCGGCGCTTTATTGTCGATGTCGACATGGGAACGGTTGTTGGCCTGGCGTATTTCGGTGATGAGAACGGGTGGCCCGACTCCCACATTTTTCGGCTGGAAAACGGGAGGTTGCGCTATATCCACACCCTGACCGTCTGTCCCAACGGCTGTGTCCTTCCCTCCTCTCAAGAGTGAAATAACGGCCAGATGTGCCTTAATTACATGTTTTGGAGGAGGTTTGGGTTCGGGCCACCATAATCAATTGAAGCGAAAGGCTCGATGCGGCCTTACTCGTATCTGAGCAGGCTGAGCCCATCGCCCCATTTATTCACGGTCAGGGTCTTTCCATCGCGCGACAGGTACGGCGTACCCAATGGCACACCCATTCCGTCAGGCATAGGTTCCTCTTTCCAGGTCTTGCCGCCGTCGGACGTGCGCAAGGCGATCAGGTTGGAGTTGCCGGAGAGGCCCAGAACTACCACCCCGTTGTCGGCGTCGATGAAACGCACGGCAGCCTGCGGGGTCTCGTTGATAAAGGGTCCGCTGCCGAAGCCCATAATACTTGGGGCTTCAAGCCCTAACGACTGTGATGACCATGTCTTGGCCCCGTCTTGAGTGATGTGCAGGACACCATCCCCATCCAGGAGATACCCGTCCTTGGCCGTGCGGAGTGAAATCGCGGCGACCTTGGTTACGCCTTGGGGCAGGGCCAGTTCTCCCCAGGTCATGCCGCCATCCGTGGTCATCTGGAGGTTTTCCCCGGAGCCTAGCCATCCGGTCTCAGCGTCCGCGAAGGTCAGGAT
>CAYUYB010000377.1:0-2799 GCA_964449025.1 uncultured Desulfobacteraceae bacterium | reverse complement strand
TTGACCTCGAATTCCGGTTTAACCTCAAATACGGCTGAATACCTATAGTCTTGTCCCATCCTTACCCTATCATTTTCGATAACAGGCATATTTAATGGATATGCCTTCATCTCCTCCAGGGCCTCGGGGAGTGTTTCTTTAATAAGAGAGGTTGTTACTTCCTCCAATATGTCTTCGCCAAAATAACTCTCCAGTATCTTCCTGGGGGCCTTTCCAGGCCTGAAACCTCTAACCTTGGCCCTTTTCCCAAATTCCCTGTAGGCCTTATCCACTCTATCATCTATCTCTTTGGCATCAATCTCAATCATCAATCTCTTTTTTACGGGACTAATATCTTCAACATTGGTCTTCATAATTACATCCGTTTGCTTGTATTTCTGACATCTCAACCTAGTACCAGTAACACCAACTGGAAAACAACTAAAAAATAATGATAAATTTTTATATTTCAAGCTAAAATAGATAATAAAAAGCCCCATACACTGTCAATACTATATTAATAGTCACCAGGACTTACCGGCCAATACCTCATCCGGTTAATATGTGCATAAAGAAGTAAATAAGGGTACAAGGGGTCAAGTGTTGATTATCTTCTTCTTAAGATGTTCACTCGAACCCTTCTACCCCCGAATCCTTGAATCCTAATAACAGCGGGAAAAAATCCCCTTGATTCTAACTTTAACTTGCGCTCTAATTCGCCTATGAGCGGCTATGATTTCCGCAAGATGCATTTTAGAGGAGAAAGGATATTATGAACCTCCACTTTATTAAGGCACGCGACCTGCCAGATGCATGGTTTCAATGCGTTTACACGATCTTGGAAGATGGACGCGAATACACCATTGAACGTGGCAGTTTCGAGGGACAGAAGAGACTGGAATTCGATTATATCACCATTCATATCAAACATCCGGGTGTGAGACCTTTAATCCCCGACATCCCCCCGGGTCTAGGGATCCCGAATCCTGTTGCTACGGGTTATCTGGAGGAATACCTGCCCTATCTCATGACCTCCGCCAGGAAAGAGGGAGAGGATTATACATACGGCCAGTACCTTGAGAAACAGATTGAAGAGGTCATTCGCATGTACAGGGATGATGGCCACGGCACAAATCAGGCCTACATGACCGTGGGAGATTCAGAGACCATTTTCCTTAACGATCCCCCTTGCCTGAGGGGCATTGACACAAGGATAAAGGATGATCAACTCCATTTCATCGTATATTTCAGATCCTGGGATCTGTGGAACGGCTTTCCCGCAAACCTGGGGGCTATCCAGCTTCTGAAAGAGTACATGGCATCAAGCATAGGCGTGGGGGACGGACAGATAATAGCTTCCAGCAAAGGTCTTCACATATATGACTATGTGTGGGAACTAGCCAAGCTCAGGACGATGAAACAAAGTTCATGATAATTCCGGGAAATAAGAAGGTTGATTTAAAGGGGCTAAACGGACGAAACACCCAACAATGGGTCGAAGACCTTGGTCTGGAGTCTTATAGGGGCCGCCAGATAAGACAGTGGCTGTTTAAAAAACTGGCGTCGTCCTTTCAGGAGATGACCAATCTTTCGCCCTCCTTAAGGGATCTCCTCGCGGAAAAGGCAACCATCAACCACCTCGAAAAGGTCAGGACGCAGGTCTCCAAGGATGGAACGGAAAAATACCTTTTCAGGCTCCGCGACGGCCTGCTCATCGAGTCTGTGCTCATCCCCGAACGCGAACACTATACACTGTGCCTTTCCTCTCAAGCCGGCTGCGCTATGGGCTGTGCCTTCTGCCTTACGGCCAAGCAGGGTTTTAAAAGAAACCTTTCAGCTGCAGAGATAGTCGACCAGGTAATCCAAGTAAAGAAGGCAATGCCCCACCCTGATCTCCTCAGAAACATCGTGTTCATGGGTATGGGAGAACCACTTGCCAATTATCACGGCACGCTGGGGGCTATCGACAATATTATTGCCGAAGGCGGCATGAATTTCTCGCATCGCAAGGTTACCGTCTCCACCTGCGGAGTGGCGCCCATGATTCGAAGGCTTGGCAGGGAAACCACTGTAAACCTCGCAGTTTCCCTTAACGCCGCGGATGATGACACGCGCGATCTATTAATGCCCATAAACAGAAGATTCAGACTCCATAGCCTGATATCCGCCTGCAGGGATTTTCCACTCCCCAACCGCAGGATGATCACCTTTGAGTATGTCCTCATAAAAGACATTAATGACCACCCCCAGGACGCGCTGAAATTGGTAAGACTCCTCTCAGGGCTCAGGGCCAAGATCAATCTAATCCCATTCAATCCCATTCCCACCATGGATATGTCCAGACCTTCCCCGGAAAAGATCGCGGCCTTCCAGGAAATACTAGTGGATAATCGCTTCACCGCCATTATCAGGAAAAGCAAAGGGGATGATATATCCGCAGCCTGCGGTCAGTTAAGCGGAGAGGAAGGGTTTCGAAAATCCACCATTAAACTAGCAAATAATTCATATCAGCACAGGATTTTGGTATAACACTGGTTTCCATGTAGATGTCACAGGACTGTGCCGTGCGGTAAACAAGAGTGCCATGGAGCAACCGCAGGCTTCGATATGAGTTCATCCGACCTGCGAGACAGCCCTTCCACACCGAGCAAAGTCGAGGGACATGCCTCCGGTCACGGCCATTCTTTTCAAGACAACATCTATCACGTTCAGTGGACGTGGCCTCATTTTCAAGGGTTTGGTAAACCCTTTCCTTGTAGCAACGCCATATTCTGCCAGGGGTCCTGGCGGTGCAAACCCTTGAAAATCAGCCCACCGCGT
>CAYUYB010000376.1:0-2801 GCA_964449025.1 uncultured Desulfobacteraceae bacterium | reverse complement strand
AGTGTGTCTATCAGTTTCAGGGCCTTGGATACATCCTTTTCCCTGGCCTTATGGGTCAGCATGACGATGGGAACGGAACCATTGACCTTCCTTTCTTTCTGGATCACAGAGGATATGCTAATCTGGTTATCTCCCAGTATTCCGGCGATCCTGGATAGGACGCCTGGTTTATCTATGGCTGAAAACCTGAAATAATATTCAGAAGTAAGACTGTCTATGGATTGGATCGGAATATATTTTTTTCTAAGCCGGGCATACCCGAGGGGCGGCGTAAACGCCCTTGTGCCGTTTTGTATATCCCTTGCCAGAGCGATTATGTCGGATACTACCGCACTCCCGGTGGGTTTTCTTCCTGCCCCCAGGCCGTAGTACAGGTTTTTCCCTACAAAATCTCCTTCTATATAGACCGCATTGTAGACATCATTAACATTCGCCAATATATGGTCCAGAGGGACCATAGCGGGGTGTACCCTTGCTTCCACACTTTCCCCCAGATCTCTCGCCAGGGCCAGGAGTTTCAGTGAGTAGCCGAATTCGCCGGCAAACCGGATATCCTCCGGCGTTAATCTGTCGATCCCTTCTCTATAGATGTTGTCAAAGGAGACGGGCGCTCCGTATGCCACGGATACAAGAAGGGCCAGTTTATGGGCGGCGTCCGTACCATCCACGTCAAGATCGGGAGGATCTTCCGCATACCCCAAGGCGATCGCCTCGCGAACTGCTTCGCTGTAAGGCAGACCCCCCCGTGCCATTCTGGTGAGGATGTAGTTTGAGGTCCCGTTCAGGATTCCCATTATGATCTTGATGTTATTTGCGGCGAGGCCTTCTCTTAATGCGCGTATGACAGGGATGCCGCCGCCTACTCCAGCTTCGAAGGCAAGGCCCGTTCCTTTTTGATCGGCAGCTTGATATATCTCATTCCCATGCTCTGCGAGCAGGGCCTTATTCGCGGTGACGATATGTTTCCCCTTATCAATGGCCGAGAGGATATATTCTTTAGCCTTACCAACACCTCCGATCAGCTCCACAACAATATCTATCTCCGGATCATTGATGATATCCAGGGCATCCTTGGTCAGTATGGATGGATCGATCGAGATCCCCCTGTCCGATGTTAGGTCCAGATCGGCGATCCTTTTAACGATAATGTCCGAACCTACTCTGCTGGTTATCGTCTGCCGGTTTTTTAACAGAATCTCTACTGTGCCGGCACCCACTGTTCCGAATCCGATAATCCCGACTTTAATATGTCCCATATTATGATCTTCTTTAATTTTACAACACCTGTTTGATGCCCCTTATTGCCTGCCTGGTGCGGTGCGGGTTTTCCACCAGGGCGAATCTTACATAATTGTCTCCATATTCGCCGAAACCCATACCTGGTGAAACTGCCACCTTGGCCTTTTTAATAAGCATCTCTGAAAATTTTATGGACCCCATTTTTCTGTATTGTTCAGGTATCTTAGCCCATACGAACATAGTGGCTTTTGGTTTTTCTATGTGCCAGCCGATTCGGTTGAGGCCGTCCACGAGGGTATCCCTCCTCTTTTTGTATATCTCGACTATTTCTTGAACGCAATCGTATGGACCGTTGAGGGCTATGATGGAGGCTATCTGTATAGGCTGAAACATGCCATAGTCCAGATAGCTCTTTATTCTCTTCAAGGCGGCTACCATGTCTCTGTTGCCGACACAGAACCCGACTCTCCATCCGGGCATGGAGTAACTTTTGGAAAGGCTGAAGAATTCAACGCCGATCTTTTTCGCACCGGGGGCCTGTAAAAAGCTTGGAGGTTGATAGCCGTCAAATGCCAGGTCCGCGTATGCAAAGTCATGGATAACCATGATATCGCGTTCGCGGCAAAATCGCACGATCTTCTGAAAAAACTTGAGGTCCACCACGGCGGTAGTGGGGTTATGAGGATAACTGATAATAAGCATCTTCGGATTAGGCCAGGTCTGCTTGCTCGCGGTTATTAGGTCCTCGAAAAAATCCCTGTCCGGACTTATGGGGATGCTACGAAGGTCTCCCCCGGCTATTATAACTGAGTAAGGATGTATGGGATAGGTCGGATTTTGGGCAAACACGACGTCGCCTGGGCTGATAGTGGCGAGAACCAGGTGGGAAAGACCTTCCTTGGCCCCCATGGTGGCGATGGCCTCCTTATCCGGGTCTATATCCACCCCGTACCGCCTTTTATACCAGTCGCAGATGGCAAGCCTCAACTTGGGTATCCCCGCGGAGGCCGAATACCGATGATTCCGAGCGTTTTTTGCGGCATCAATCATCTTTTGGACGATATGCTTAGGTGTGGGAATATCGGGATTACCCATCCCCATATCAATAATGTCTTCGCCTCTTTGCCGTAATTCCTTTTTGAGCGCATCTACGGTGGCGAACATATAGGTGGGCAGCCTGTTCATTCTCCGGAATTCCTGCATTATACGGATCTCCTTTAAGAGTTCTGGCAACAGATTGAATGAATTAAGAGACTTTCTAACCTATTATTAATAAAAAATCAAAGACAAAAAACCAGGTTCACCTAGTTAATAAGCAGGTAAAGGAGAAAGTAATAGCCCATGGGCCATTGCCGGTCACGGCCATTCTTTTCAGGATGACATCTATCACGTTCGGTGGACGTGGCCTCATTTTCAAGGGTTTGGCAAACCCTTTCCTGTTCGCAACGGCATATTCTGCCAGGGGTCCTGGCGCTGCAAACCCTTGAAAATCAGGCCACCGCATACCCTGGGTGGGATCTTTTTGGAGATGTCGTCTTGAAAAGAAGACCCGTGACCTCGCA
>CAYUYB010000375.1:0-2831 GCA_964449025.1 uncultured Desulfobacteraceae bacterium | reverse complement strand
AAAATATGCAAAAAAATCAATTATTGATAATAAGAATAAATTAGCATATATCCTTATTGCAATAATTGCTTCAATTCTGTCTGTAATCCTTTATTTTGTTTCAGCAAATTTTGTAGTTAGGTATACACTTCCACAATTAATTTTATGGAACCCGAAAAGGCCGCCGTTCTAATGGAGGAGGCAGGGCTTAAGGACGTGATATATAGGCGTTTGATGTTAGGGAACGTCGCGGTCTACAGGGGTTTCCGGCCTATTCTGACTTCCACCACCCGATGACTGAGCCATATCTCCTGTAAGCTACTCCTTTTCTTTTTTCCACTTCCCTTATCCAGTCCCCAAGCGCAGAGGCATGATGTATGATCAAGGGTGTGCTGTTGGGAGGGATGATATCCCTTTCCAGTCCATAAATAGCAATATTCTTTTTTGTGTTGTTGAGGATATAATCCGTGTCCCAGGGGGTAGGGTGGATAAATCCATGTACAGCACCCTCCGCCCTTGAGTACCCCCATTCCTGGGGAAATTCCTCTTTTAACCGCCTCATCAGGCTAATAGCCCTTAGATTAGTTTCCACGTCTGTCCCTTTGTGAAAATTACGCAAAAGAGTGTCGTCAAAGGCCTCGAACCCTATGGAAGAAGCAAATATCCGAACCCCCATATCTTTCGCCATCCACAACGCCGCTCTCAGCCGCGCTTCCCCTTTTAGGAACCAATCTGCCCTTAAAATAAGGTTTACTTGAGACAGCATAATATTCCTCGTTCGTGCCTGTAAGATTAAATCCGGAAGCCTAAAAAGGGGGTTCTCATTAATCAGTTCAAAGGGGATTTTCCGGCCGTCACTATCATCAGGGAGACAGAGTATTTGATCCAAGACGGTTTCCATATCCAGTTCTCCATAAAATCCTTTATCCGCTGCAACATCACAGAAACTACACCCCTTCAAACGAACTCTGATTTTATCTTCGGCCTGTCCCTTGAGTGAAACCGGATAGTCTATATCAGTCCAGCTCTCTTTTGAAGCATAAGGGCATCCAATCTGTTGCAAGACCTGGCCCATGAGTATCTTAATGGGAACAATACCCTCTAGGCCTATCCTATATATATTGCTCCAGTCTATTGACCTTAAATATTTATCATCCCAGTTCTTTTCAGAATTCGTGATCCGCTTGCCATCTCTATTTAAATAGAAAAGGCCGGGGACTTTATCCCATTGTTTTTTATCCAGGTTATCTAAAAATCGTATCGCCTGTTCGCCAGGACCATGCAGCGCAAAGCTGAAAGATTTGGAGAGCCCATGAAACCGATGCGGGTGCATCTCCCAGTTTCTTTCACCAATATAGTCTGACCCGGACTGTGGACCAGCTAGGACGGTTACGGCACCCTCCTTTTTGAGTTCACGCCCCAAGGAGAAGAGATCCTCCCGGCCGCTCAAGGTTGAAAAGCCTATTACTGGCCTTTCATTTCCGAAATAATCCTCCAGACCTTTTTTTATTACATATTTGTCATCGTTGCGGGCGACGGCAATTACAATACAGTTATAGTTGGTATTCTCACTGATTATGGTGGCAGCCATCTGAGGCCCCAGTATCCCGTAGGTTTCGCCGCCGAAGTAGCTTGATATTATAGCCATTGGTTTTTTCATGCATGATTTCCCTTTGTATAATCTGAAAAGGCTCATCCCATCCTAACTTTCCCTTTCGAAGTAAAATGACATGGAGCGAGTGGGTTGCTCGTGAAATATGCCACCATATCCGCATCTCGAGCATAAATCTATAGTAAAAACCAGTTTTTATTGCCACATGTCTCTCTAAAACTTGTTTTTTGAGCAGTTTTGATTTAGATTATTACTCATCGTCCAATATTCCGTTCTTATTGTTACAGATAAATATGAAAAGCCATTTCTTGTCCGATATAATCACGGATCTTTGGGGGTTTTTGTCGGTATGTTAAATAAAGAAGAACTAAAAAGGTATGATAGACAAATAATGATAGAGGAGATAGGGACCCAGGGACAGGAAAAGCTAAAGCAAGCCAAGATTTTTATTGCCGGGGCAGGGGGCCTGGGTTCTCCCATAGCCATTTATCTGGCGGCCGCTGGTGTCGGACTGATCAAGGTGGCAGATGATGAGCGTGTCGAACTGACTAACCTCAACAGACAGGTGCTTCACTGGGAAGAGGATATCGGGAAGAAAAAGATAGAATCAGCCAAGGACAAGCTTACCAAGCTCAATCCCAACATCAAGGTTGAAATCACTTACGAAAGGATCAATGAGAACAATGTGACACGGATGTTGGAGGGCCTTGATGTTATAGTGGATGCCATGGACAACCTGACAACGAGGTATATCCTCAACAAGGCTGCCATCGACAAAAATATCCCCTTTTTTCACGGAGCGGTCAATGGTTTTGAAGGAGAGATAATGGATATTATTCCAGGCCAGACCGCTTGCCTTCGATGCTTGTATCACGGGGAGGCACCAGCTGAAAAGTTTCCGGTTATCGGGGTAACGACGGCTGTTATAGGGTCAATTCAGGCCATGGAGGTGATTAAATACATTGTGGGGATAGGGGACCTATTAGTTAACAGATTATTGCTTTTTGACGGGCTGGGTATGAAATTCAAGGAATTCAAGGTGAAAAAAAATCCCGAATGCGAACATTGTGGCGCCATCAGGGGCTAAGCGGTGAGCATACAGATAAACCTCCATAAAACACACAGGCGACACACAAACGGACAGGAATCTATTTATGTGGTAGGAAACAACGTAAAGGAGTGCTTGAATGATCTTATCGCAAAGTACCCTCCTCTAAGAAAAGAGATATTCGATAAAAAG
>CAYUYB010000374.1:1540-2845 GCA_964449025.1 uncultured Desulfobacteraceae bacterium | reverse complement strand
TGCGGCGTATTTACTCATATTGAAAGAGAATAAGAATGTCGAACAATGGAAACAAGGCGACAAAGAAGAAAAAGAAAACCAAGAAAAGTAAACTTAACCCGATAGAAATTTATAAGAAAAAGATAGGGAAGTATCTTGTTCTGAATGAGAGCCACGATTATATTGACTTTGTATTTGGTGTAATATATGCCAATAGATTAGATGTTAAGCCGATATGGGCTTATTTGATTGGGCCGTCCAGTGCAGGTAAGACGACTATCCTTGACCCAATGGATGGACATAAAAGTATTGTTTCACTTGACACCTTGAGTAAATCAAGTTTATTGCCAGGAGTTAAACCTGGAAGGCCGACAGCAAAGACAGCTAAGATGACCGCTAAAAATTCAGTGTTGAGTCAGGCTGATGGAAAAATACTCGTGATTAAAGATATGTCTCCGCTATTGACAGAGAAATATGAAGAGTTGAAGAGTATTTTAGGTGTATTGAGAAGTGCCTATGATGGTAAGTTCTCTAAGGCATTTGGTAATATTGGCCGCGTTGAAATTGATTGCCATTTTGGATTGATAGCAGCGGTTACGGATGCAATTGATAATCACAGTGTGGTTGATTCAGAATTGGGGCAAAGGTTTATTGGTTATCGGATGCCCAGTATTAGCATGAAGGAGGAGATGAATATATGCGATGCTGTGCTGAATAATAAGGAGAGCGAGTTGAATAAAGCGTTGCATGAGGCTGCCTATGAGATGCTTGATAGACAACCTAAAGAACCAAGTATTACGAAAACACAGGCTAATACTATTAAGTATACGGCGAGAATTGTAGCTTTAGCCAGAACGGGTATAAAGAGGGATAAGTATACACGAGATGCTAACGTATCAAGGCCTGAGAGGGCTGCCAGGCTGTATTCACAGTTGATTAGCCTGGTTAAGGGGGTAGCAATGGCCAGAGGGCATAGAAGAGTGATGGGCGAAGATGTGGTGTTTGTTAGACATGTAGCCGCACATACTTTATCACTTAATATGTTGAGAATATTGAATATGTTTTTGGATAAAGGGGGATTGACAACCGATGATTTGATGAAAAAATTTAGTTGGTGTCAAAAGACTTGTTATGAACGCCTGGATAACTTTAGATTAGCTGGTATATGTGATACTCAACAGATTGCCGGTAAAGACGGCAGGGATGTAACAATGTGGTTGTTAAAAAGAGCGGATCAATGGGCGAAGATGTTAAAGAAATTGGATTATGATGTTGCATATCATGGAAAAAAGAGCTATAAAGGTAAGCAAATAATATTTTAATTTT
>CAYUYB010000374.1:0-1440 GCA_964449025.1 uncultured Desulfobacteraceae bacterium | reverse complement strand
TTTTGAAAAATGAATAGACTTGCGGCGGCGTTAAATGCAGCAACGACGGAAGCATCCTTATCATGGCTGCACATGCACTGAGACTGTAGGGCTATGCTTTGCGGGGGACTTAAAGTAATCCTGCCCGCAAGTCTTTTTGAAAAGGGTATACAAGATGAGCAGGACAAAAGAATTACTTGCAGTATTAGATATGGACGAGGAGGAGCAATTAAAATGGCTCATAAATAGGGATATAATTAAGAATCATTGGGTTACTACTGGTTCACAAAACCCAATCATAGACGAATCCCTTGCCGACCTTGCTTTCAGGATGAGGGATGAAGCGGTTAAAGAATGTGATAAAACAAAAAAGGCTTTTATTTTTCAAGCATTTATTCGAGTTTATGCTTATTCTGCAAACATTGACTTGAAAAACGATTATACACTGGCAGATAGCTTAGATATGGAGTATTGGGTAACATTATATGCCCAGCCTATCCACTGGATAATTGCTGCTTTAATAGTTGAAAAGATAAAATTTAGACTTATCAGAAAGGGTAAATAAAATGAAATTTGAAATTTATAATGAGAAAAATGAAGAAGAAAAAAAGGTTTATTTGAAATTAGAAAAAGTAGGTGATACTATTCACATTATTGCAGTAGATGAACTTGGCGATGAATATGAATGTGGAAATTTATTGCATATTAATAGTAATGGTGTGATTATAAGATGTACAGCTATTGATCCTAACCTTGGATTCAAGTTGGATGAGAATGGACGAATTAAGATACATGGAGTAGATTAGAATGAGCAAGAGAAGTGACAAACTAATTCAACTAAGTAAGTTTTGTTGTCTTGAATCAGGAGAACTTAACATAGATATGTTTAGTGACCAAGAATTGTTATACATTAAAGGTCGCCAGTATCACAGATTATGCCAAAAACTTAGGCAGTGTAATAAATGTCCAGGGCTTAATATAAAAAGGGTTACAGAGGTTGTTTGCCCCTGGGGTAACTTAAATGCTGACATTATGTTTGTAGGGCAAAGTGGGCATGAACCTGGAATGTATTCCCAATTGCCGTTTATATTAGGTTCGGGACTGCTAATTGATGCAGCATTAAGGCTTAGCGGATTAAATAGAAGAGATTGCTTTTTCAGTAATGCAATTCAATGTCATCCTGAGAGAAACAGAGCAAGTACGGAAGAGGAGAAGGAAAATTGTCTTGGTTATTTGTATGAGGTGCTTGATATTATTAAACCACGTATAGTAATTGCACTTGGAAAAGATGCCGAACAAAGTGTAGGTAAGTATATGAGTGAGAGAGAATATGAGTGGAAGTATTTGAAATATCAACATCCGGCAAGTTTGATTTATAGTAGCCCCGAAGCACGTCCCAATTATATTGTAAAAATGAGTTTGGATTTAGATAAAATTTTGAAAGGATAGAAAAATGAGTGA
>CAYUYB010000373.1:0-2883 GCA_964449025.1 uncultured Desulfobacteraceae bacterium | reverse complement strand
GGAAAACCTCTTTTCAATGATTTTTCCTATGTGTCGCCTCTGTATGTGAGACACAAATATGATGGCACCATAACTAACGGAATAGCCTATCCATTAACCCGTGCCCTGTACGGTAGGAGGGTCCGTCAGCCGATAGGGGGAGATTTCGGTTTCAGTGGCCAGATGGGAAAGATATTTCTGGAAAGCGATATATGGGACGAGAGTACGGCAAACTTCGGAGTAGATATATGGATGACCACCTTGGCTATCAACCAGGGTGTGCAGATCTGCCAGGCTTTTATGGGGAAGCCCAAAATTCATAGGCCCAAAGATCCCGCATCCTCCCTAGGTCCTATGTTTAGACAGGTTGTGGGCACGATCTTTTCCATGATGAAGACCTTCGAATCACAATGGCTTGCGGTAAAATACAGCAAACCCACTTCTATTTACGGGTTTGGATTCGGAGAGACAGAGGTGCCGCCTAAAGTGGAGGTGGATACGGATAAACTTATTGACAGTTTTCATCAAGGGTTTGAGGCCTACAGCGGCATATGGCAGGAGGTTCTTTCCCGTGATATATATAAAAAACTTCTGGAGATAAAGGGGATGAAACAGGAGGTTTTCGCCTTTCCATCGGATTTGTGGGCAAGGGTGTTGTACGACTGGGCGGTTGCGTATAGGGATGAGGTCACTGATCATGAGCTGTTAATGGATTCCATGATACCTCTCTATTTCGGGAAAACGCTTTCTTTTGTAAAGAAGAGTCGGAGAATGAATATTCAGCAGGCGGAAGAGGCCATAGAAGATGATTGTATGGTATTCGAGATGACCAAACCATATCTTATACAGAGATGGACAGAGAAGAGATCCATAGATTAGGCTTTACGGCTCACCTTACGAGGATAACCCTCAGATCCATGACGTTCGTGTTGGTGGGCCCTGTCACAAGCAGGTCATGAGTCTGTTTAAAATAGTTGTAGGAATCATTGTTTGCTAAAAACTCAGAGGCTTCCACACCCTGTTCTTCGCCCCTTTTCACTGTAAACGGGTCCACCACCGCTCCGGCCGCGTCAGTCTGGCCGTCGTTGCCATCGGTCCCTCCGCTCAGCATGACCACTCGCGGGGGCAGATCCTTGATATAAATGGCCGCCGTCAGACAGAACTCCTGATTCCTTCCCCCCAGGCCGTTTCCATGGATGGTAACGGTAGTTTCCCCGCCCGAGATGACGCAGGCAGGTGTATTAATAGGCCTCCCTGTTTTAATAATCTCTGCGGCAATGGCGGCATGTACACGCGCGACATCTCTTGTCTCACCCTCTATCATGGAGGATAGAATAAGTGTATTATAACCGTACTTTTCAGCTTCCACTTTGGCCGCTTCCAGGGCCTGGATATTACTCCCGATTATGATGTTGTAGACAGGGTCGAAAATAGGGTCCCGTTCTTTAGGGGTCTCGGGGATATTATTGTTTAGGCCTGCTTTGAGGTACTCTTTTACGGAATCAGGGATTTCTTCAATCCCGTATTTTTCCAGTATCGCCGACGCGTCTCTAAAGGTGCTCTTGTCCGGGACAAAGGGGCCGGAGGCTATCACGTCCATCCTGTCGCCTACCACATCGGACAGCATCAGATTAATCGTCGTGGCGGGGTAGGCGACCCTTGCCATCTGGCCTCCTTTTGAGGCGGAGATATGCTTTCTTACGGCGTTGATCTCGTCGATACTGGCCCCGCAATTGAGAAGGCTCCTGGTTAGGGCCTGTTTTTCCGAGAGATTTATAGAGCCTGCGGGTGAAGGAAGGAGTGCTGAACCACCTCCCGAGATAAGGGAAATGACAAGATCCTTCTCTCCGGCCATGTCAAGTAGGGCAAGGATCTTTCTTGTGCCTTCCACGCCGTTTTGATCGGGCAGAGGGTGATCCGCCTCTATTATATCCGTGTAGGCCAGGTCTTGTGTAAAGCCGTATTTAACGTTGATAATCCCGGCGTCGATCTTGTCGCCGAAGATATCTTCCACCGCCTTGGCCATAGGCGCGGTCGCCTTTCCGGCTCCAACCAGGAAGATGTGCTGGTATTGCTTCAGATCAAGTTTTGTTTGAAGATGATGCGCATCTCCTAATATCAAACTGTTTCCATTAACTTGGACAAAACGGCGGACGGCGTTATAGGGGTTTACAGGTTCCAGAGACGCATGAAAGATGCCCACCGCTTCCGAACGCATGTGATGGAGCAGATCTTCCGGTTCAGACAGCATTGTTCCCTCCCTTTTCTCCCTCATCCACAACCAATCTTCATGTCGTGACAAGTTGTGATATAGATTACATGCTTTTTTAGCTGACAATTTATACCAGAATGATAGCAAAAAGGATAGAACCATCTGGATCCATATCTATTGTAATCGGTAAAACCTTCTTGTGATTTTTAGAAAGAGACGATATTAGAGAATAAAAACAGATATTGTGTTGTCTATCGGTAAACAGGATATCTATCAAAGATCCTTCGGATAAAAAGGAGCTAGCTGATTTTTGAAGTTTTTAAAGTGTTTGGTTGCAGTTAGTTATGGGTTTCAATATTTTTAGCTTTGTGGTAACCGATTAGATGATGTTACGAATCAATGGAGGGTAGATATGATATACGCCCTTTGTGTGGCAGCAGGTTTGGTGGTTGGGGGCACGGTGGCGTGGCTCATCGCAGCCAACCGGATTAGCAAGCAGTTGGGCCTGAGGCTAGAGGAATCTGAGCGTCGAGCCAGTACCGCCGAGGGCAAGAGCTTGGGGCTGGAAGGAACCGTAAACGAGGTTAGGGCACAGGGCCGGATGATGTCCGAGGAACTTGAGGAAACCAGGGCCAAGCTTTCGTCCGAACAGGAGGCCAGGGTAAAGGCTGAAACCCAGCTTGTGGAAACGG